>CAYUEJ010000057.1:5513-8593 GCA_964442565.1 uncultured Candidatus Epulonipiscium sp. | reverse complement strand
AACTCCAGGTTCCCCAATGAGGACTGGGTTATTTTTTGTTTTACGGGATAAAATCCTGATAGTATCTCTTATTTCAGTATCCCTACCTATAACCGGGTCCAGCTTTTGATTCCTGGCAAGTTCTACCAAATCCACACCATACTTAGATAACACATCATAAGTAGACTCTGGGCTATCTGTTGTAACCCTTGCACTGCCCCTAACTGACGTTAAGGTTTCTAAAAACCTTCTTTTCTTAATAGCAAAGGAGTCTAAAATCTTTTTAATCTCACTATTTCCTTTATCAAAAATACCTAGCATAATATGCTCTACAGATATATATTCATCCTTCATAGATTCAGCTTCCTTAGCTGCTTGCCTAAAGATATTATCTGCTTCTTCTGAAATATATATCTTCCCAGCTTCCCTACCCGGGCCACCTACTTTAGGTTTCTTGTCAATTCTATCCTTAACGGCCTGAGAAATACTTATGATGTCTAAATTCATTTTAGAAAAAAGCTGTGGTATTAGGCCTTGATTATCTTCCAAGAGGGCATATAAAATGTGTTCTTGATCTATTTGTATATTTCCTGATTCTAGCGCAATATTTTGAGCCTCTTGTACTACTTCTAAAGATTTTTGCGTAAACTTGTTCATATTCATAATATAATTCCTCCTTAAATTAGTATTGGATTACTGTTTAAAAACTTTGTATACATCTTTTCTATTTTATTTACTCCTAACTCTATATCTTGAAGATTTGTTAGGTATGTTCCAAGTAATCTATCTATCATTTGGACATAGTCGCCCATTGCCTTTGCCATAGTATCAGTGGTCAATGTGCGGTCTTCCTCCATAATAATAAGCTCTCTCCTAAAACGCCCTAGCCCTTCATTTGTAAAGTAAGGTATGGGCCTTGATGGGAAATACTTCTTCATATAAAGCTGCTCCATTTTTGAAAAGAGTGTAAAAAACTCATACAGGTATGCCTGCAACTCACTTGACTGACTTCTAGATGTAATCTTAAGCTCACCCATAGCCGTATCAACGCTTCGGTATAGTTCAATAAAATATCTTATAGTCGGATTATATTTGTACTCCAAAATGCTCCTAATGGAGATGCAGTAATCGGATGGTTGAAGTTTAACCTGGAACTTCTTCTCATCTTCCATAGCATAAATCATCTTATCAAAAATATCCCTCATTCTCATCTCTGGTGTAACTAGCATAAGCTCTTCGGCCAGTAGCTGATTAATCAAATTAGAGCGGCTGGTTCCTTGCTCATAGGCCATCTGATCGATAGCTTTAACAACATCATCCATTAAAACTAAACTGTAAACACTTCGTTTCACATCAATCACCCCATCTAATTATATTGTAGTCTACCTTATATACTTTGTCAATGGCATTATATAATTCCACTCCCTACTTATTATGTTATTAAGTCTAAATTCTGTTTCATTTATGTTTATAGCACTAGCAATAAATAAGTCCCTATGGACATCCTCTTGGCGGTAGCCAACAGATGTCCATAGGGACTTATTTGTGCCTGTTTAGTGTATAATAATAAATATCATCTGCTAAATTTGCCAATCAATTGGCTTCTTGCCTTCACCTACCAATATCTCATTGACCATCACAAAGTGATTACAGCCGAAGAAACCTCGGCTTGCTGATAGGGGGCTAGGATGCACTGCTGTTAATATATGGTGCTGAGGATTTGTTATCATCTTCATCTTTTCTTTAGCGTTGTTGCCCCAAAGTATAAAGATAACCGGGTCCTCTCTTTCATTTAGGGCGCCAATGACCCTATCAGTAAACTGTTCCCAGCCCTTTTTCCTGTGAGAGTTGGCTTCTTCCTTCCTTACGGTTAATACCGTGTTCAATAGTAGTACCCCTTGATTTGCCCAGCTTAAAAGATAGCCACTATCTGGCATCACATGGCCTAGGCTCTGCTCAATCTCTTTAAACATATTCCTAAGGGATGGTGGTATCCTAACCCCTGGCATTACTGAAAATGCCAAGCCGTGTGATT
Source organism: uncultured Candidatus Epulonipiscium sp. (assembly GCA_964442565.1). Lineage (GTDB taxonomy): Bacteria > Bacillota > Clostridia > Lachnospirales > Cellulosilyticaceae > JAAYSX01. The sequence goes on along the minus strand of CAYUEJ010000057.1, from coordinate 6,579 downwards.
GGTTTTCCCCGTGATAAGGATCCTGCCCCAATATCACAACTTTAGTTTCGGCAAAGCTTGTTGTCTTAAAGGCAGTAAATACATTCTCCTCTGGTGGTAATATTGTATAGCTTTTGCGCTCTTCCTCGAGAAAGCTTTCTAGCCTAATATAATAATCTTTTGTAAATTCTTCCTTTAGAATCTCATCCCAGTCGTTATTAAACGACATCATATAATCACTCCTAAAAAATTGCCCACCTGCTCCCTTCTGGTACACACAACTCTGGTTGCAAAAGTATCAGAAGGGAGCTGGTGGGCATAATATTAATGATTGATTAGCATGTAGTATAATATTGGTAAAAAGACGCCTGGTAGAAGGTTTGCTATCTTTATTTTGGTTATGCCTAGCAGGTTAAAACCTATAGCTATAATTAAAAGACTGCCTATGGCTGTCATATCAGCAATGGCAAAGGCACCTAATAATCCTTTGGCGTAGCTTGCCCCTATAGCAATGGCCCCTTGATATAAAAAAACTGATACTGCTGATAGTATAACCCCAGCTCCCATGGTTGATGCAAAGATTATTGAAGTTATACCGTCTAAAATAGCCTTTGAACTAAGTATAGTGTGTTTACCCATTAATCCACTTTCTAAGGCTCCTGTAATCGCCATTGCACCTACACAAAATAAGAGGCTGCATGTTACAAAACCTTCGGCAATATTAGACTTGCCCCCCTTAAAGGCTAGCTCAATTTTCTTGCCTAAGTTTTCAAATTTGGCATCAATATCAACAAACTCACCTATAATGGCTCCTAATACTACTGAAATTATAACTACCATCTCATTATTCACTTTATCTAGCCCTAATATACCTATTAATAAAACACAAAGCCCAATTCCATGCATCATGGTAACTTTTATTTTTTTAGGTATTCCACCTTTTAAAATTAACCCTATAGAACCGCCAATGAAAATAGTAGCAGTGTTTATAAGGGTTCCTAGTAGTACATCCATATTAAATCCCCTTAAGATTATTTGGTAGTGTAAAGTATTACCCTACCCTTTTGATTTAAAATCTATATATATC
>CAYUEJ010000057.1:2693-5503 GCA_964442565.1 uncultured Candidatus Epulonipiscium sp. | reverse complement strand
TCAACCTTAGTTTTCATAAACTACTTTACACTACCGATTATTTATTTTCTTTTAGAAAGTTCTTGATAAACGTCTTCCCAAGTAACACCAAGCTCTAGCATTAGTACAGATAAATGGAATAAAAGATCCGATACTTCAAATACAACCTCTGCCTTATCGTTATTTTTTGAGGCAATAATAACTTCTGTAGCTTCTTCTCCCACTTTCTTAAGAATCTTATCAATACCTGCTGATAGTAAGTAGTTTGTATAGGAGCCCTCTTTTGGATTCTTCTTTCTATGTGCTATAATGTCATATACATAACTTACCATATTGCCATCATCAGTCTTTGCTACTTCAAACGGAACCTCTTCCTTCCACTTATCATCTTCAAATGTTCGGTAGAAACAGGTATGATTTCCTGTATGGCATGATATACCCCCAACTTGTTCTATTTGTAGAAGTAGCGCATCCCCATCGCAGTCTATACTAATAGATCGTAGTAGCTGAAAATATCCTGATGTCTCACCTTTTTCCCATAGTTGCCCACGGCTTCTACTATAGTAATATACCCTGCCTGTTTCTATGGTCTTCTCTAAGGCTTCTTGGTTCATATATGCCATCATTCTTACTTTTTTAGAATGTGCATCTTGAACAATTACAGTTACAAGCCCTTTTTCATCCCATTTGACTTCTTTTAATATATTGTCCATAATTACACTCCCTTTATATTTACTTTAACATTATTTTTGGCTAAGTATTCTTTTAGATCCATTATTTCAAGTTCTTTAAAATGAAATAAGGAGGCTGCTAAGGCCGCATCTGCCTGCCCTATAGTTAAGGCTTCTAGAAAGTCTTCTTTAGAACCTGCCCCGCCTGAGGCTATAACTGGGATAGCTACCGCCTGAGCTACTGCGCTAGTTAGCCTAATATCGTATCCATTTTTGACACCATCACAATCCATACTAGTTAGTAAAATCTCACCAGCACCTTGCTGCTCCATTTTCTTTGCCCATTCTACTACATCTATTCCTGTGTTTTTTCGGCCACCTTGTACAAATACCTCGAATATGCCCTTATCCTTATTATACTTACCATCTATGCCAATTACGATTTTTTCCCTACCAAACTTCCTGCTAGCTTCACCTACAAAGTCTGGGTTAGTAACCGCTGCAGATCCTATTGAAATTTTGCTAGCACCTTGATCTAACACTTTTTGAATATCATCTAAGCTACTAATTCCGCCGCCAACTGTAACAGGCATGCTAATATTTTTTGCTATATTGTGTATAACATCAAGAGTTGTACCACGCCCCTCACTTGAGGCTGTAATATCTAAAAGTACAATCTCATCTGCCCCTTCTTTTTCATATGCCTTAGCTATTTGGACTGGGTCACCTGCATCTACTAGATTAATAAAGTTAACGCCTTTAACGACCCTTCCAGATTTTAAATCTAAACATGGAATAATTCTTTTTGCTTTCATTTTTCGCCACCTTATTTTACGATTTCTAAAGCTTCTCCTAAAGTAAACGCATCTAGGTATAGTGCAACACCAATAATTGTTCCTGCTGAACCAATAGCCTTTGTATTAACTAAATCATCTAATTTAGATACTCCACCTGAGGCAATAATATCCATACTTGCTTCTTTAATTAAATCCTTAGTAGCCCCTATATTAGGACCTTTCATCATGCCATCCTGGGCAATATCTGTATAAATAATAGTTTTTACGCCGTATGATTTCATCTCTAGGCAAACATCTTTAGCATCCTTACTAGATACTGTCTCCCAGCCATGGATAGCTACTTTACCATCCTTAGCATCTACTCCAACTACAATTTTATCCCCACCATAAAGCTCTACAGCTTCTTTAACAAGTGCAGGGTTTTCTATAGCCACTGTACCTAGAATAACACGGGCAACCCCTAGTGATAAACCTTCCTTTATATCTTTTAGGGTACGGATTCCCCCTCCTAATTGGATAGGGATAGAAACAGCCTCTGTCATTTTAGCAATTATTTCACGGTTAGCACCTGCTCCTTTTTGAGCACCGTCTAAATCTACAACGTGAATATAATCTGCCCCTTCTCTTTCCCATCTTTTAGCCATCTCTACAGGGTCATCCCCGTATACTGTAGTCGTATTAAAATCTCCTTTTTGTAACCTTACACACTTACCATCCTTAATATCTATCGCCGGATATAATATCATGTCTTCCTCCTAGTTCTCTATAATATACCCTTTGTAGAAGGTACGCCCTCTACTCTTGGGTCTAATGTTGTTGCAATATCAAGGGCCCTTCCAAAGGCCTTATATATTGCTTCAATCATATGGTGATTGTTTTTACCCGCCATTATCTTAATGTGCATATTAATCCCTCCACCTAGGCATACGGCCCTGAAGAACTCCTCTACCATTTCTGTATCGTAGCCCCCAACTGATGGCACTGTAAACTCACCATCAAAGGCCAGGTAAGGCCTACCTGAAATATCTAATGCACATAGGATTAAAGTTTCATCCATGGGTAGCATAATATCCCCATATCTTCTTATCCCTTTTTTATCTCCTAGCGCTTTAGCAATACACTGGCCCATAACAATTCCAGTATCTTCTATAGTATGGTGGCAATCTACTTCAATATCACCTTCAACCTTTACCTTAAGGTCAAATAAACCATGCTTTGAAAAAAGTATTAGCATATGGTCTAAAAAAGGAATTCCAGTATCAATATCTGATTTACCTCTTCCATCAATAAGAAGTTCCATTTTAATATCTGTTTCAAAAGTTTGTCTTTCTACACTACTTTTTCTCTCCATTTATTTAATTGC
>CAYUEJ010000057.1:0-2683 GCA_964442565.1 uncultured Candidatus Epulonipiscium sp. | reverse complement strand
CCCCTTATTTTCATAGCCCTAATGTATATATTTTTTGACTTTAGATGTTCATCTAACTCTATCTTATCACACTCTATAAGTAAGAAGTTAGCATCTGATGGGTATACCTTAAGTCCCATATCTTCTAGTGAAGACTTAAGAATTTCTCTTTCAGCTTTCATCTCCTTAACATGGTCTTTATAAGGCCTAGCATTTTCTATAACCATCTGGGCCACTACTTGTGTAAATGTATTGACATTATAGGGTGGCTTTGATATTTCTATGGGGTAGAGGGCTTTTTCACTACCTAGCCCATAGCCAATTCTAAGTCCTGCAAGTCCGTATGCCTTTGAAAAAGTCCTAAGCACTACTATGTTGTCAAATTCGTTGATTAAATCTATGGCACTTTCTTCGTTAAACTCCCCGTATGCCTCATCAACCATAACTGGGCAACTTACACTCCCTGCTATTTGCCTTATATCATCCAATGATAGGCTATTGCCAGTTGGGTTATTAGGTGTGCATAGGATAAGAAGTTTAGCATCATTATCCTTGCATGCCCTAATCATTGCCTCTATATCATAAGAAAAATCTTCATTTAAAGAAACAGCAATACCCTTGCCATGGTTTAGGGTAATAACTGACTGATACATACTGAATGATGGGTCAGGATAAACTACGGCATCCCCCGGCATTAAAATTCCGCGGGCCATACAATCAATTAGCTGATCTGAGCCTACCCCGCATACTACCTGATTACTATCTACATTATAATAATTAGCTATAGACCCTCTAAGATTTTCACAATTCGAATCTGGATAAACACTAAAGCCTTCTTCTTCACTTAGCCAGTTTATAACTTTTTCTTTTATAACTGGCTCCATTTTATATGGATTTTCATTTGCATCTAGCTTAATAGCCTTGGTAATATGCTCCGCCGTATATGGTGTAAAACCTATTAAATCTTTGCGAATGTATGCTTTTTTATCCATCATATCTCACCCTTAAAGCATTAGCGTGGGCTGTTAGCTCTTCACTTTCTGCAAAATCTATAACATCCTTGTAAAGTGGCCTTAAGGATTCCTTTGTAAAGGATAAAATACTAGGTTTTTTTATAAAATCATCTACACAAAGGGGTGAAAAAAATCTTGCTGTCCCGTTAGTTGGTAGAACATGATTTGGCCCCGCCATATAATCTCCCACCGGCTCTGGAGTGTAGTGGCCTAAGAATATTGCCCCTGCATTTTTTATTTTAGGAAGCAGGCTAAAGGGGTCATCTGTAGCAATCTCTAAATGCTCTGGTGCAATATCGTTTGAAATTTTTATAGCTTCATCCATTGTTTTTGTAACTATAATTGCCCCAAAGTCCCTAAGTGACTTACTTATAATCTCTTTTCTTGAAAGTGTATTTGTTTGGGTTTCTACTTCTTTAGCAATTTCCCTTGCTAAATCTTCACAGTCAGTTACGACAACTGATGATGCTAGCTCATCATGCTCTGCTTGGGATAACATATCTGCAGCTACATATTTAGGATTTGCACTCCTATCAGCTAGTATTAGAATCTCACTTGGCCCAGCTATTGAGTCAATGCTTACATAGCCGTAAACCTCTCTTTTGGCTAGGGCTACATATATGTTGCCTGGTCCAACTATCTTATCAACTTTTGGGATACTTTCTGTTCCAAAGGCTAGGGCTGCTATAGACTGGGCACCGCCTACCTTATAAATATCAGTTACTCCGGCAATATCTGCGCTAACTAGTACAACAGGGTTAATCTTACCATTTGGCTGTGGTGGTGTGACCATAATAATCTTCTCCACCCCTGCTACTTGAGCCGGGATAATATTCATAAGTACGGAAGATGGGTAGGCAGCTTTACCTCCTGGTACATATACACCACAGCTTTCCATTGGAAGCACTAGCTGACCAAGTATACTGCCAGTCTCATCTAAATCCATCCAGCTATTTCTTTTTTGCTTGCTATGGAATTTTCTAATACGATCTGCAGATAGCTTAATGATTCTTTGCATATTATCATCAATCAGGCCATATGCCTCACCTATTTCTTCTTTTGTTACTTTAACATTGTCTTTTGTTATCTTAACTTTATCGAATTTTTCTGTGTAGTCAAAAAGCGCCTTATCTTTATTTTCTTTAACCTTTGCAACGATTTCTGATGCCACGGCTGCATACTGCTCATCATCAAACTGAGCACGCTCTGTTAGTTTTTCAAAAAACTTTACGTATTCATCATCTTTTATAATCTTAACCATAACTAGTCCCCTTTACCTCTTATTTTACTTTAATTTTCCCCTCATTTTTTCGGTAATTTCATTAATTTGCGCGTAGGCTATTTTCATACTTGCAGGGTTAACAATTACCCTAGCTGATATATCAAAAATATCTTCAAATACTACCATTCCATTTTCTTTAAGGGTAGCACCTGACTCTACAATATCTACTATAACATCTGATAATCCTACAATAGGTGCTAATTCCACAGATCCGTTTAGCTTAATAACCTCTACATTTTGCTTCCTTTTATTATGAAAGAACTCATTAGCTATATTAGGGAAGGTTGTAGCAACCCGTATAGCCCCACCATTATTGTATTTTTCTATCATATCTGGCTTGCCTGCTACTGCCATTTTACACTTTGCAAAGCCTGTATCCATTACTTCAAGTACATTCTTACCTTGCTCC
>CAYUEJ010000056.1:5578-8635 GCA_964442565.1 uncultured Candidatus Epulonipiscium sp. | reverse complement strand
CCAGGCCCTATTTGATGACGAGAATAGTATAATTCGTATTGATATGAGTGAATATATGGAGAAACACTCAGTTTCTAGATTAATTGGAGCGCCACCAGGATATATTGGTTATGAAGAAGGTGGACAGTTAACAGAGGCGGTGCGCAGAAGGCCTTACGCTGTAGTTCTATTTGATGAAGTTGAGAAGGCCCATAGTGATGTGTTTAATGTGCTTCTTCAGGTTCTAGATGATGGGCATATTACAGATTCTCAGGGAAGAACAGTTAACTTTAAAAATACTATTATCATTATGACATCAAACCTAGGTTCACAAATATTACTTGAAGGTATCGATAAAAAAGGAGAGATTGAACCAGAAGCTAAAGAAGCTGTAGAAAATACACTTAAACAACACTTTAGGCCAGAATTCCTTAATAGAATTGATGAAGTTGTATTTTATAAGCCTCTTACAAAGGACGAAATTACAGATATAGTTGATCTATTAGTAGCCGATTTACAAAGAAGGCTTGATGATAAGCAGCTTTATATTAAGATAACAGAAAATGCAAAAACTTATATAGTAGAACAAGGGTATGACCCATTATACGGTGCACGCCCACTTAAAAGGTTTTTACAGCGTAACGTTGAAACTTTAATAGGAAGAATATTAATTGCAGAAGATTTACATCCCAATACAACCTTGTTAGTTGATTATAGTAATGATAGGGGACTGTTTGTTGAAGTATAAGTCCCCTTATATATAAATAATAAAAAAAAGTCAAAATTAGTGTGTACATTCACAAAGAAGTGTGATATACTATCAATTATAGAGTTTGATTACCTAGATTGAGCAATCCGCATATTAGTAAGTATCCATATTAGGACGCTGTTACGGGTATCACGCATCTCTAATGTATAGATATTTACTAATGTGTGGATTCTTTATTGATTGTAAGAAACTTGTATAATAATATTATTAAAATTTGGAGGAAACATTCATGACACTAACAGGAACAGTAAAATGGTTTAATAACGAAAAAGGTTTTGGTTTTATCGAGGTACCAGGAGATAAAGACGTATTCGTACACTTCTCAGCATTAGTAGGCGAAGGGTTCAAGTCATTAGACGAAGGACAAGAAGTTAGCTTCGAAGTTGAAGAAGGAAGCCGTGGACCACAAGCTAAGAACGTTGTAAAACTATAATTTAAAAAGTTTTAAAGAGGGTGGATATCCACCCTCTTTTTTCATCTCTTTTTTTATCGATTGTAGAGTTTCCCAAGATAGTTTAGTCCATTTATCATATCATCAGTAATCATCTCATTTGTAAATCTCCACTCCCAGTTGCCAGTAGGGACACCAGGAATATTCATTCTGCAGTCAGTTCCAAGTTGCTGAATATCCTGAATAGGGATAATCACAGTATTACATATGCTAGAGTAAGCTAGCCTAATCATTTTCCAGACAATATCATTATCATCATTATTAATATATGATCTAACATAATCCTGAATCTCAGGGGAAGATTTTTGGTACCACCCTAAAAGAGTATCATTATCGTGAGTACCGGTATATAAAACAGAGTTTGCCTTGCAATTATGTGGAAGATAAGGGTTTTCGTTATCATCTTCAAAGGCAAATTGCAAAATAGCCATACCAGCTAATTTAAAGGTATCTCTAAGGACATGGACATCTTCCGTAAGAATCCCTAAATCTTCAGCGATAATTGGTAACTCACCGAGTTCCTTAATAAATGCTTCAAAAAACTTATGACCTGGTCCTTTTTTCCATTGTCCAAACTTTGCACTTTTAGACTCTATGGGGATAGCCCAGTAGGATTCAAGGCCCCTAAAATGATCAATCCTTGCATAATTTGCATATTCAAGCATATGTCTTAGTCTCATTATCCACCATTTATAATTGGTTTTATCATGATAATCCCAGTTGTAAAGGGGATTCCCCCACAATTGGCCATCTTCACTAAAGTAATCTGGTGGGACACCTGCAACTTCCGTAGGAAAGCCATCTTTATTTAAATCAAATAATTCAGGATTGCTCCATACATCAGCACTATCATAAGATACAAAAATTGGTATATCACCTATGATTTTTATCCCTTTATCATTAGCGTATGACATAAGCTCCTGCCACTGACTATAGAATATAAACTGGAAAAATTTATGGTACTTAATACGGTTTTTAAGCTGAGATTTCATCTTGCTTAAGGCCTTTGGATCGCGATTTCTAAGAGAGCTTGGCCAGGTATTCCATGATCCACCAATATAAAACTCATCAATTAATTCCTTATCATACACTTCTTTTAAATTATTAACTACAACATCATAATTTTTCTTAGTATTTTTACGTATGTTTTGGAAATATTCTTTAATAGATATATATATAGAAAAATTATCTAACCAATAGGAATGCTCATCACAAAAAGATTTGAATTTTGTTAAGGTATCTTTATTTAACTTGCCTATATTATCAAAGGCTTTTGCAAATAAATCTTCCTTATATTCTGTTACGGAATCATAGTCTACCTTATAGTGATTGAACTCAGGCAGATTTTCAATATCTTCCTTGGTAAGTAAGCCTTCCTCTACAAGTTTATCAGGGGAGATAAGCAAAATGTTTTTGGCAAATGCGGAGTAGCTGGCATAGGGACTATTGCCTGGGCCCACAGGTTCTAAAGGCAGTATTTGCCAATAAGTTTGACCAGCATCACTTAGAAAATCAATAAAGTCATATGCTCCCTGCCCTAAGTCGCCAATACCATATGGGCTAGGCAGTGAGCTAGGATGTACTAAAATTCCACAAGCTCTTGTATCAATCATGTAAATCCACCCTTTCACAAATATTATGTATATATAACATTATAGCCTTTTTATGAAATGAAAACAAACTATTATTAAGATTAAAAAAATAATATATGTATTTTATTGTGAATAATATATTGTAAATTTACTCATTATAATAGTAATAACTTAAAAGGAGTGATTTAATGCAATTTACAATTAGGTATAAGAAGATAATAATAATGTTCTTGGCAGTTATATTTATGGGGGGTAATTACGTTATA
>CAYUEJ010000056.1:5160-5568 GCA_964442565.1 uncultured Candidatus Epulonipiscium sp. | reverse complement strand
CAATGAGGTAAGGCACGTGATGAATAAAACGGAGACGGTATCCGAGGAACCGAGCGCTCAAAGCCTTGCAGAGCTTTATCATAAGGCAGGATTAGATAGCCCTGAGATTATTATTAATACATTAGCTAATCTGGGGATTTCAGGGGATGAACTACAGGAGTATATTGGTCAAGGTAAAAAGATTAATGATATACTTAAGGAGAAACAAGTTCCAATGGTTAAATTTAAGAAGGCACTGACTAAGGAATATAGGTGTAGGATTAAGAAGGCTACAAAGGATAAGGTAATTACAAAGAAAGAAGCAAAGATTTTAACAGATTTATTAAATGAAAAAATGAATAAGTGGGAAATCTAAAAAGGTGATTGTTTATCCCTTTCTGCTACACACAACCAAGGTTGCAAAAGTAG
>CAYUEJ010000056.1:312-5150 GCA_964442565.1 uncultured Candidatus Epulonipiscium sp. | reverse complement strand
GCAGAAAGGGATAAACAATCATTCTATACATAAAAATTGTGGTTAAAGATACTGTATGGGGCTTTTCAACGGGAGTTGTGTGTCCCCCAAAGCACCTATCTGCCATTTTAAAGGTATTGTACAATCAGCATATAATGCAGGAAGCTGCCTCCTAATACGAATAAATGGAATATTTCATGAAATCCCCAGTGTTTTAGATTAAGCTTAGGCCATTTAAGTGCATAGATGATTCCACCTAATGTGTAGACTACACCACCACTCACTAATAAAATAAGTGCATTTTTAGGAAGCACCTTTGAAAGCGGTGAGATAGCAAAGATAGCAACCCAGCCCATAGCAATATAAAAAAATGTAGACAGCCAGCGTGGGGCGTTAAACCATGTTAGTTTAACTATAATACCAAGAAGGGCAAAGGACCAAATAAGGATGAATAGGCTCCATCTCCAAGCGCCTTCAAGTGCAATTAGGCAAACGGGTGTATAAGTACCAGCAATTAAAACAAATATCATAGAATGATCTAGCTTTCTAAGAAAAAGTATGATTTTTTCCTTAGAATTTACAAGATGATAAACGGTGCTAGATGTATATAAAAATATTAAACTAAGTCCAAAGACTATTACTGCAAATAAGCCAAGAGGGTTATCACTTGGTACTATTATTTTTTTAGCAATTAATATTACTAGACCTACTAAGGATACAATAGCTCCAAAAAGATGTGTGAATCCACTTACTGGTTCCCTGAATTTTTTCATAACACAACCTCCTAAAATTATAAACTACACTTGGTAGTTATTAATACTACATCAACTCTTGTTAGTATTATATCACCAGATTACATAAAAGGAAAGAGAAATATGAAAAAAGTTGCATATAGCTAGAATTTGATTTAGTATTAGGTGTAAACAACAATATAATAGGGTGATGATATGGATGTAGAAATATTAAATTTACTTAAAGAAATTACAAATCAGGAAGAGATTGAGCTTTCGGATATACCAATGCTTGATCTTTATATGGATCAGGTTATAACATTATTTGAAAACAAATTAGAAAAAGGTAAACGAAATGAGAATGATAAATTACTAACCAAAACGATGATTAATAATTATGTAAAAGATAAACTTTTGATGCCGGCTAAGAATAAAAGGTATACACCAGAGCATCTGATCATGATGGCATTTATTTATCATCTGAAACAGACTTTATCAATCAATGATATAAAAGTACTATTTAATGAAACGGTATATAAAGAGGAAGTTGATTTGTTTGAATTATATGAGGATTTTTTAGCTGCCAAAAAGCGTGATCAGCTACAGGCAGAGGAAGAAGTGCGCCAAAAATTAGAAGGCCTACATATAAAACAATCAAAAGAAATTGACATAATGATGATGGTATTGTCTTTAGTAAGCAGTGCTAATATACAAAAGCGTCTAGCCGAAGAATTAATAGACACATACCTTACAAAAGGAGAAATTTAATGAGAAATAAGGTTTTAAGATGGTTTGATGAAATATTTAATGATAAGGATTTTTATAAGAAATTAATGGTTATTGCAATACCAATAGTGCTTCAAAACCTAATAGGTTCATCCCTTAATATGATAGATACTCTAATGATTGGGGCTGTAGGAGAAAATGAACTTGCAGCAGTTGGACTTGCAAACCAGTTCTTTTTACTCGTACTGATGGGAATTGTGGGAATTAGTAGCGGAGCAGCCATATTTACATCCCAGTTTTGGGGGAAGAAAGATATACAAAACATAAGAAGAATGTTAGGCATATGCCTTATAGGTGCAACAGTATTGACCACTATAGGAACTATTTTTGTATTAGTATTTCCGGTTCAGGTAATGAGATTTTTTACTCCCGATGCGGAGGTTATTAGATTAGGTGCTGACTACCTACGTGTAGTTTCTATTAGCTACATATTTACGGCTATTACATTCGCCTATAGCCTATCTCTAAGAAGTATAGAACAAACATCACTTCCTATGGTGGTAAGTATAATTGCAGTTGCTATTAATGTAGTAGGTAATTATGTATTTATATTTGGCCATTTTGGGGCACCAGCTTTAGGTGTTGTTGGAGCAGCGCTTGGGACTGTAATAGCAAGAATATTTGAGACAATTATACTTGTAGGCACAGTTTATCTAAGAAAGGGTGTTCTAGCGGCAAAATTTAAAGAACTGATAGATATCCCTAGGGAGATGGTATCTAAAGTAATGACGCCGATTATATTTGTAGTACTTAATGAGTTATGCTGGGGACTGGGAATAGTAGTATACTCTTCGGCATATGGACATATCAGTGCGGGGGCAGCAGCATCTGTTCAGATATCTAATACAGTAGCAAACCTTTCAACAGTTTTAGTATTTGGCCTAGCAGGAGCAGCAGCTACAATGGTAGGTAACAAGATTGGAGAAGGAGAAGAAGAAGAAGGTAAGCTATATGCAAAGAGAATAGCTATTATTTCCGTTATGTTTGCCATTGTTATTAGTAGTGGACTTGCCCTTAGCTCAAAGGCTATTGTCAGCCTATTTGCTGTATCACCACAGGTAGCAAGCGCATCTATAACTATATTATACATTACATCGGGAATACTTGTACTTCGCACATTTAATGTTGTCGTAATAATAGGAATACTAAGGGGTGGGGGCGATACAAAGGTTGCACTTATAATAGAAATGGCTACAATGTGGCTAGTAGGAGTCCCAATGGCCTTACTAGGATCATTTGTTTTAAAATGGCCCATAGAAGCTGTAGTTGCAATAGTATCCCTAGAAGAGGTTACAAAATGCATATTATGTGTGTATAGGTTTAAATCAGGTAAATGGTCACATAATATTATCTCGGAATTACCAGAATCATAGAAATATAAAGAATAACTTGCAATTTTTCCCAAACACCTATAAAATGTAAGATATGTAATATATGATTATATGGTATTTAGGGGGTTGAGATAATGGAAGTTAAAAATAAGCAATATTATATGGATAAACTAGAAAAAATAGAGATGCTAGAATCCATTAGCTATCAAAACTTAGAAGAAAAACAAAATAATTACAAAGAGAAAGTGGCGTTTTATCAAAAACAAAAGGATGAGATAGGAGTAAAAATAAGAATGCTAGAGGTATATCAAAACATACTAGGAGATTTAGAATCCCAAATGGGTATACAGGCATTCTTAAATGAAGAATTCTGGAATAATATAAGTTTTGCCATTATTAAATACGATAAATTCATTCAAGAACTAGATGAGATAGACTATAATAAAAAAACAAAAACTGCCATAGACAAAAAGATGGACAAGGATCTATGGGATCAAAGGGAACAGTTTTTTGAAACTATGAAGAATGATATAAGCCATATGAGTACTAATTTTGGAAAATTACACAGTGAAATACATGAGCGGACCCTGCTTCAAAGGCAATGCATAGAGAAGCATATATTTGTATTTATTAGTAAATATAACAAAGCTAAAGCTAGGAAGGAAAGATATAGGGATGCCTTTACCGAAATTCAAAAAGACATAGGGGCAAAAGGAAACAAGATGTCTATCCAGGCCCTTAGTAGGTATAAGATATCTATAGCTGAAGGGACAATGTATTCAAATCTAGAACTAGCGGTACCTGGCATTTAACATATTTTAAATCGGAAAAGGGAATGTTATAATAGTTGCTTTCGTGGTACAATATAATTAAGGTACCTACTTAACGACCATGAAGAGCTATCTGATAGGGCAGCGCTGATTATTGAGGATAATGAGATATTAATACCTAACGAGGTAATCGCACAAATTGTATATGTACTTGAAAAAGTGTATGCAGTAAAGAATGATAAAAAATTAAACAAGTTAATTGAGGGATGAAAAATTAAGCGAATACTTAAAAAGATATGGGAAAGTTCTACTTTCCCATATCTTTTTCTAAGTGAATTGATTCTTGCCGGTAAATCTCGGCAAATCTTCTATGGCACTTTTAAACTCCAAATCTGACATTAAAGGTTTATCGAGTTTAGTCATAAGGTTATCCCAGTTTGGTTTTACGAAATTTAGATTTACCGGCTTAAAACGTAGCGCGTAGTTGCCGTAGTCACATTCATCTAATGCACTTTCCTAAGTGATAAGCATATTATAACATGTTTTTATTAAAAAGATTTATATTAATTTCATATAAGATGTCTATTTATGATACAATATTCAGTAGATAAGCTAGATGGTTATTTATAACTAAAGGGGGATATTAGAAGTGAAAAAAATACTAACCGTAATTGCTATTATCATAGTATTAACTACCTTGTTTGCATATAAATCGACTGAAAGATCAGAAGAAACGTATATTTATAATGGTGAAACTGAAATTAATGTAGATGCCCGAATTTTTAAACTGGAAGATATACCAAACAACATAGCTGAGGAAACTGTAGTAAATCAATTTTTATATTCTATAGTTGGTGACTTTGATAATATGTCAGATATTTTAGCAGATATAGAATCCCATAAGATATCGATAAAAAATGAAGAAAAGAACTTAAATGATGGTATTTATATGAAATCATATATTATTCATGAGATTTCTACTTTATCTGAAGATGAATATAATCAAAACAAACTAGAAAATGATGAAGTAAACCCATTATACTATTATAGATGGCAAGATATAGTAGAAAAATATAACTTAAAAGAATATGAAATCATAAATGTTAATTTTACCCAAGCACATTCAGACAAATTAATTGAATTAGGACCACAGTGGGGGGATGGGACATATGATAGAAGTTTTATAATAGGTAAGTCTCCAAAAGATAAGAATTATGAAATTTATGACTTTGGAATGATGT
>CAYUEJ010000056.1:0-302 GCA_964442565.1 uncultured Candidatus Epulonipiscium sp. | reverse complement strand
GGTTGAAAAGTGTGAGTCAAGAGGCGAAAATGATTAGTGAGTTTTGGGAATAATTCTTATTAAAAACAAATAAGGATAAGGATACCAAATATATAGATTGCTTTCATTTTGAATTAACGAAAGAGTGGGCAAATGAATTACTTGGATTAGTACTTATAGGTAAAAAGCAAGCAACATCTAGCAGTTTGCTGGCATATCAAATTGAAGGGCAAATAATCCCTAAAGTTGGTGATTTAAGTATTGTTACAGATTGGGAAGGTATTCCTAAATGCGTTATAGAGACTACAAGTGTGGTGGTAATT
>CAYUEJ010000055.1:6809-8656 GCA_964442565.1 uncultured Candidatus Epulonipiscium sp. | reverse complement strand
GCCTGAGCTATTTTAGCTTGCTCAGGGCTAGTTACATCCATGATAACCCCACCTTTGAATTTTTCTGTAAGAGATCTTTTTAGTTCCAAATTTGCATTCATATTTCGACTTCCTTTCTAAATATGTTGACTTGTTTACCAATTATAGATATTATCTGAGTGTATAACAAGGTTCACTTTACAACTATTTAATGGTGCCAGATGAAAGGTGCCTGGTACAGAGCATATCAACTTATTCAAAGATTGGAGGCCTAATTATGAATATAGTGACCGTAAGATTAGATAAAAGCTTAGCAGAGCCGATTTATGAGCAATTATATAATCATATAAAAATAGAAATCCTAAATGGTAATTATCCGTATAATACAAAGCTGCCTTCTAAGAGGCAACTCTCATCTTATTTGCAGTGTAGCCAGAATACAGTGCAAAATGCCTACCATCAGCTAGTTGCGGAAGGGTATATTATTTCAAAAGCTAAAAGTGGTTTTTATGTATGTATGCTTGATGGGATTATAGATGCTGGTGAAGGTATTGAAATTCCAGATTCCAGAATTATACCTGCACCTATAATCAAATATGATTTTTCACATCACGGGGTTGACTTTGAGAGTTTTCCATTTTCAAAGTGGAGGGCAATAACAAGAGAGGTTATTAGTCAGGAGGATGACACACTGTTAAAGAGTGGCCACCCCCAGGGTGATATTAATCTACGAACCAGCATTGCTAGATATATACATCAATCAAGGGGGGTTAATTGTCAGCCAAATCAGATTATAGTAAGCTCAGGTACTGAATTCTTGTTACAACTACTTATCCAGTTGTTTAATAAAGAGTATATATATGGGCTAGAAAGTCCAGGCCACGAAAAGCTTAGTATGATTTTTAAAAGTAACAAGGTCCAGTGTAGGCCTATAGCTCTAGATAAAAAAGGAATGATGCCATTAAGCCTAGAAGGGTCAGGGGCTGATATAGCTTGTATTACCCCCTCTCATCAGTTTCCAACGGGAAATATTATGCCTGTTAGTAGGCGTATACAGATACTAAACTGGAGTAATGAAAAAAGTGGAAGGTATATAATAGAGGATGATTATGACAGTGAGTTTAAATATAGTGGGAAACCAATTCCATCACTACAACGCCTAGATACAGGGGGGAAAGTTATTTATATGGGCACATTTTCAAAATCTCTTACACCTGCACTTAGGATAAGTTATATGGTGCTTCCTGAGGAGCTACTGAAGATTTACAAGGAAAAGCTTAACTTTTATATTTGTCCAGTATCAACCTTTCAGCAAAAGGCCTTGTATCAATTCATAAATGAGGGGTATTTTGGTAGGCATTTAAATAAAATGCGTAATATATATAAGAAAAAAAGAGAAATACTTGTATCAGCAATTAAAACCTATCTTCCATATGTGGAGATTATAGGTCATAAGGTTGGCCTACATCTTCTTATAAAAGTAAATAAAAATATAAGTGAAGATAAGTTAATAAGATTAGCTAAGGATAAGGGAATACGGATTTATGGTATTTCTCAGTATTACTTAGGGGACATACCTAAAAATAAAACCCCCATGCTATTACTAGGATTTGCTACCCTCAAAGATAATGAAATCCCTGAGGCAGTAGCGCTACTTAGCAATGCATGGGGTGCCATTTAGTCTCCGGCAGCCTCAGCTATAGCCTTAGTTGCATGGGCAGTTCCCTTAGGGTGTTCAGGTGGCGCATAAATCGAATACAATTTAAGTGGCCTATTACCAGTATTAATTATATTATGCCATTTATTGGCTGGAATAATAACAATGTAATCTCCTTCTGTACAGAAAAGATTAATGTAGCCTTCGTAAT
>CAYUEJ010000055.1:0-6799 GCA_964442565.1 uncultured Candidatus Epulonipiscium sp. | reverse complement strand
TGGTCGTGATCCTTGTGATGTTCTAAACCTATATCCTCACCGGCCTCGATGCTCATTAGTGTAAGCTGCATATGCTCACCGGTCCATAAGGTAGTTCTAAACATAGTGTTTTCTTCAGTGGCATCCTCAATATCAATAACAAAAGGATTAGGTCCATAATCCTGGAATTTAACATTAGCATTAGGCATAGGAGGTGGAGCTGGAATTAGGGTATTAGGGTTAGGCATCTGAGCTTGAAGTTGCCTAGTGAAATTAGGGTTACACATTGGGTTATAAGCATAATAGGGGCATGGGTGATATATATGATTATCATGAAGGTTATGCAAATTAATCATTCCTTTTAAAAACATTCTCAGATATATCATATGCTAATTACTGGTGGGTGGTTCAGAATATTTCATAATATCTTAAAAAGTGCTTGCATAATTATCTGATGTGGTGCATAATTATAACAATATCTAATAATAATACCAAAAAGGACTAGGGGGAGAGAATATGGTAAAGGTTGGCATAGTCGGAGGGACAGGATATGTAGGGATAGAGTTAATACGCCTACTTGTGAATCATCCTAAAATAAAGCTAGAAGCCATAAGTTCTGTAAGCTTTGAAGGGGAAAATATTCAAGATATATATCCTAATGTTTTAAATATAGTGGACTTGGAATGTACCAATAGTGATAGGGTCATTGAAACATGTGATGTAATCTTTACTGCATTACCACATGGACTTAGTGAATACATTGTTAAGGAATGTATAAAAAGCAATAAAATATGCATAGACATAGGTGCTGATTTTCGCCTTAAGAATGAAGAGGTATACAAACAGTGGTATAAAAAAGACTTTGAAGTTAAGGAAATACATAAATACGCTGTATACGGTTTGCCAGAAGTTTATAAAGAAGATATAAAAAAGGCATCAATCATTGCAAACCCAGGCTGCTATCCAACGGGGTCTGCCCTAGGATTAGCACCCCTATTTAAAAAAGGAATGGTTAAGGAAGGTAGCGTTGTGATTGATGCAAAATCAGGAACAACAGGAACAGGAAGGGAACCATCAAGGGTAACACATTTTTCAGAGTGTAATGAAAACATAATTGCATATGGAATAGCTACACACCGTCACATGCCGGAGATAGAACAAACCCTTGCAGACCTTAGTGGTGAAGATGTAACTATTTTATTTACGCCACATCTGATACCAGTAAACAGGGGGATTTTATCAAGCATATATTGTCAGCTAAATGATGAAATAGATATTAACCATATATATGAGCTATATAAAGAATATTATAAAGATGAAAAGTTTGTAAGAATACTACCTCTTGGCCAATCAGCTAACATAAGAAATGTAACTCACTCAAACTTTTGCGATATATCTGTTCACATGGATCCAAGGAGTAATAGAGTTATTATAATTTCTGCTATAGATAATATGATAAAAGGTGCAGCAGGGCAAGCAGTACAAAATATGAACATACGAATGGGCTTTAAAGAAGAGGAAGGTCTTATGTTAGTACCACCGGCATTTTAAGAATAAAAGTTAGAAATGGAGTGAGAAAATGAAGATAATAAAAGGGGGAGTAACAGCTCCTAAAGGTTTTTTAGCTTCTGGAACCCACTGTGGTTTAAAAAAATCTAAAAAGGATCTAGCACTTATATATTCTGAGTCAATATGTGACTCGGCAGCAGCCTACACAACCAACCTTGTTAAAGGTCAGCCACTGCAAGTAACTGCCGAGCATTTAGAAAATGGGAAATCTCAAGCAGTTATAATTAACAGCGGTAATGCCAATACATGTACAGGGGAAGAAGGAAAACAAAAAGCTTTTCAAATGGCGGAGTTTATTGCAAGGGAAACAGGAATAGATAAAAGGGATGTAATCGTAGCATCTACGGGGGTAATAGGGGTACAGCTTGATATAGATAAGATTGAAGCAACAGTACCGGAGCTTGTATCTAAAATGTCCAAAGATGGGCATGAAGATGCAAGTAATGCAATACTCACAACCGATACAAGGACCAAGGAAATAGCAGTTAGCATAATGATAGATAATAAAGAGGTAACCATAGGTGGTATGGCCAAAGGATCCGGGATGATTGAACCTAACATGGCTACTATGCTTTCTTTTTTAACAACAGATATCTCTATGGATAAAGATTTATTAAAGGAAGCCCTGCTTGCTACAGTTGCAAAAAGCTATAACAGAATTAGTGTAGATGGTGATACAAGTACCAATGATATGGTTAGTATTATGGCGAATTCTCAGGCAGGCAACACCAAGATTATATCTAAAAATAATGATTACCAAACCTTCTTAGAGGCACTTGAATATATAAATATTTATCTAGCAAAAGAAATTGCAAGGGATGGAGAAGGTGCAACAAAGCTTATTGAGTGCCAGGTAAAGGAAGCTAGTAGGGAAGAAGATGCTGCGAAACTTGCCAAATCAGTCATTGCATCAAGTCTTGTAAAAACAGCGATTTTTGGAGCAGACGCTAATTGGGGAAGAATACTATGCGCATTAGGATATGCAGGTGTAGAAATAGATGTTAGTAAAGTTAAAATAGATATTGAAAGCAGCCAAGGCAGCGTAACAGTGTACACAGATGGTAAAGGTGCAGACTTTGATGAAGCTAAAGCAAAAGATATTTTACTTTGTGATGAGATAAAAATAATAGCTAATCTAAACTCAGGAAATAGCAGTGCAGTAGCCTGGGGATGTGACTTATCATATGACTATGTGAAAATAAACGGAGATTACCGTACCTAATGGAGGAAATAAAATGGAATTTATGAATTCAGAAAGAGCTGAGATATTAGTTCAGGCCCTGCCTTATATTCAAAACTTTAGGGATAAGACGATAGTTGTTAAGTATGGTGGCCATGCCATGGTTAATGAAGAGCTTAAGCAGGCTGTAATTAATGATTTAATATTACTTAGCTACGTGGGAATTAGAGTAGTTGTAATTCATGGCGGAGGCATGGAAATAAATGAGTTTCTAAATAAAATGGGTAAGGAAAGTAAGTTTGTACAAGGGCAGCGTTATACAGATGAAGAGACTATGGATATTGTGCAGATGGTTTTATGCGGGAAGGTTAATAAGGAAATTGTATCTCTAATAGAACAAAATGGTGGTAAAGCCCTTGGCTTATGTGGCCTTGATGGAAAAATGCTAGAAGCCGAAAAATTATTACTAGACGGAGAAGATATAGGATATGTAGGGTCTGTTACAAAAGTTAATACAGAAATAATTCTTGATTCTCTTGAAAAGGAATATATACCAGTTATAGCCACAGTAGCAACAGGCATTAAAGATGGAAAGCCATATAACATCAATGCAGATATTGCAGCGGCTAAAATAGCAGCCGAACTAGGGGCAGAAAAGTTGATTTTATTAACAGATGTACCAGGAATTATGAGGGATATAGATGATGAAGATAGTCTTATTTCTGAGTTGCAACTTCAAGAAATCCCATCACTGATTAAGGAGGGTATCTTAAGCAAGGGGATGATACCAAAGGTAGATTGCTGCGTTGAAGCTATAAGACGAGGGGTTAAAAAAGCACACATCATTGATGGTACTGTGCCCCATTCCTTATTATTAGAAATATTTTCAGATGAAGGAATAGGTACTATGATATCTTAAGGATAAAC
Source organism: uncultured Candidatus Epulonipiscium sp. (assembly GCA_964442565.1). Taxonomy (GTDB): domain Bacteria; phylum Bacillota; class Clostridia; order Lachnospirales; family Cellulosilyticaceae; genus JAAYSX01. The sequence goes on along the minus strand of CAYUEJ010000055.1, from coordinate 3,144 downwards.
TTATAGATTAAGGGGGAGAAGATAAATGCAAAACACGACAATAAGTAAAGCAAACAGGTGGTTTATCAATAGCTATGCACAGTTTCCACTAGTCATAACAAAGGGAAGCAAGAGCATTGTTTTTGATGAAAAGGAAAATGCATATATAGACTTTACAAGTGGCATAGGTGTCTCAAGCATTGGCCATGGCAATAAAGGCCTAATTAAGGCTATTCAAGACCAGGCTGAAAAAATAGCCCACATATCCAACCTATACTATAATGAGCCAGCAGCCAGCCTAGCTGAAAAAATATGTACTCTTACCAATATGAGTAAGGTGTTTTTTTCAAACTCAGGTGCAGAGGCTAATGAGGGGGCTATAAAGCTTGCAAGAAAATATAGTTTTGACAAGTACGGAGAAAATAGAAATACCATAATTTCTCTTAAACAATCATTTCACGGGAGAACAATTACAACTTTAGCTGCTACGGGGCAGGAACATTTTCATCAGTCGTTTTTTCCTTTCACAGAAGGCTTTAAATATGTAAAGGCCAATGATATAGAGGATTTGTTATCACAGGTAGACCATACTGTATGTGGGATTATGATGGAAGCTGTACAAGGGGAAGGTGGGGTATACCCTTTAAGCGGAGAATTTGTTAAAGAGGTAGAACGCATTGCAAAAGATAAGGATATAGCTATTATATTTGATGAAGTTCAATGTGGTGTAGGGAGAACGGGGACATTTTTAGGATGCGAGCATTATAATATAAAGCCTGATATTATAACCCTTGCAAAAGGACTAGGGGGTGGCGTTCCAATAGGTGCATTTTTATGCAATGAAAAAATGAGTACAGTTTTAGGCGCTGGTGATCACGGTTCAACATACGGGGGAAATCCGCTAGTGTGCGCAGCAGCTAGGGAGGTTTTAAATCAGGTAACTGAAGATGGATTTTTAGAAAGAGTCAAGGCAAAAGGTGAAAAAATAATACAGACTATACTAGACTGGAATAATCCGAAAGTTATCCAGGTAAGGGGTAAGGGGCTGATGGTAGGTATTCAAATGGATGCTGGTATAGAAGTAAAACAATTGCAGCAAAAAGCCCTAGATAATGGTCTGTTAATATTAAGTGCAGGGGATAATACAATCAGGTTATTGCCACCGCTTAACATTACTGATAATGAGATTAAAATTGGGCTTACAATATTAAAAGATATTCTAAGGGAGGATTAATTATGCAGAAGGATTTATTAAAGCTTAAAGACTGGAGTAAAGAAGAAATTATAGAGGTTTTAAACCTAGCTGATCAGTTAAAATACGAGCAAAAACACGGTATATCACACAAACACCTAGAGGGGCAAACCCTAGCTATGATTTTTAATAAATCATCTACAAGAACTAGAATATCCTTTGAAGTAGGAATTATGCAGCTAGGAGGTACAGGATTGTTTTTAAGCTCATCAGACCTACAAATGGGAAGAGGCGAGCCTATTGAAGATACTGCTAGAGTACTTTCACGCTATGTTGATGGTATTATGATTAGAACTTTTGAGCAAAAAGAAGTGGAAGACCTTGCGAAATATGCTTCTATACCAGTTATTAATGGCTTGACTGATGATTTTCATCCTTGCCAGGTACTAGCAGATCTTATGACTATTAGGGAATTTAAGTCAAAACTAGAAGGACTTAAGGTGGCCTATATAGGTGACAGTAATAATATGGCAAATTCCTTAATGATAGGATGCTTAAAAGTCGGGCTTGATGTATCAATCGCGTCGCCTAAGGGATATATGCCAAAAGATGATATGATAAGCATTGCTAATGAATCAGCAAAAGAGGGGAATAGCAAACTTTTCATAACAGATAATATAGAAGAAGCAGTTAAAGATGCAGACGTTGTTATAACAGATGTATGGGCTAGTATGGGCCAAGAAGAAGAAGCTAATGAGAGGAAAAAAATCTTTAAAAATTATCAAATCAGCGATAAGCTAATGGGATATGCTAAAGAAGATGCTATAGTTATGCACTGCTTACCAGCCCATAGAGGGGAAGAAATAACAGCAGAAATTCTAGAAAAACATGCAGATGTTATCTTTGAAGAAGCCGAAAACCGCCTACATGCGCAAAAAGCTGTTATGGTAACTTTAATGAGTTAAATGAACTGGGTAAGTAGCCTATCTAACACACACAACCTGCGGTTGCAAAAGTGTTAGGTAGACTACTTACCCAGTTTCCATATATATATAGCTCATAAAACCAGCTAGTTGTAATTGGCGTATATAATACTACCCAAAGGGAACCTTCCACGTAGCATATACTGTGGCATGTACCTTGCTTTCGGGCGCCTTTCAACCGATAGGTTGAGAGTGCCAGAAAGTAAGGTACATGCCACCCATACTATACGAGGAAGGCTTCAATTTGGGAAATTACACTTTCTATAATAGGGTCCATCTCATCAAATCTAACATGTGGTATATAATAAGATTCTAAAATATTATGCTGCTCTTTAACCTGTTTAAGAGTAGCAATTCCTTTATTAAACAAGCTATCTAATAGCTCCCTATCAGATACTAACCCATCTTCAATATCAGCAAGTTTATTTGCTATAAAACATCCTTTTAAATCAAAAACATGTGTGGGCACTATCTTAGCTTTATGATAATCATTGGAGGTAGTTATAGCAATATCCAAATCTTCAATAATAATATCTTCTATATTATTAGGGCAAATCGGGGAATGGAAACATTCAATATTAAATCCAAGCCTTATTGCAATAGCCTTAATGTTGTTCATAAGATTAGACGCAGAAGCTCCAGCTGAGTCTTTTATAGTGTACACATGCTTAGTTTTACCTATAATAGTATGTAAGTAATCAACAAAACCATCAGGGGTAATAGCACTACCAAACAAGTGACGACTTTGACCAGGATTTAGGGAAGATTTAGGATTTAAAGATAGAAAATCTTTAAAAATATTTTCTATTATAGTTTGCTCCATATTATAAAAATCTTTATAATTAAGGGTGCTGTTTTGAGACATGGCATAGGCATTAAGGACATCCTTGGCAGCACTTAAATAATGGTATGATTTAGCAAATAAGCTTTTACGATTAGCATTAGTTTGTATAATCATATTCTTATTTGAGCGAATTTCTTTTTCATTCC
>CAYUEJ010000054.1:0-8669 GCA_964442565.1 uncultured Candidatus Epulonipiscium sp. | reverse complement strand
TAGGGTGAGTGATGTCTATAAAAATGCTTATATTTCCGTGTGTTTTGACGATGAATACCACAAAAGGAAGAAAAAAAGAATACTGACACCGGGGGAAATGGAATCTATAAAGATAAATAAAGAAATTCTAAGTAGCTACCCTGGGTGCAAAGAAATTAAAGTTTTTGTGGAGGAGGCCTAGTAAAATGTCAAAAACAAAAGAGTTAACTTGTATAGGTTGTCCGATAGGCTGCTCGCTCACAGTAAGGCTGCTAGGTGGCAAGGTTGAAAGTGTAACGGGCAATGAATGTAAAATAGGTGTAAGATATGCCCAGACTGAATGTACAAACCCAACCAGAATGCTTACCTCTGTAGTAAAGATAAGGAAGGGCGACATTAATATGCTGCCCGTTAAGACTGACAAAGAGATTCCCAAGGATAAGATTTTTGAGGCAGTGAAACTGCTTAAAGGTGTAGTAGTGGATGGGCCGGTTAAAGTAGGAGATATTATAATAGAGGATATTTTGGGCACTGGTGTCAACTTTATAGCAACACGTTATAACCCCTAAGCCTTAGTACTTTAAAACCACCTAGGGATGTGATATATTATAGATATGAAAATTATGTCAAACAATCAAAACAGGAGGGTGAAATATGAGCTATAAAATGACAGATAAGGTAACTTGGGTAGGTAAAATTGACTGGGAGCTTAGACGCTTTCATGGTGATGAATATTCTACACATAGGGGATCTTCATATAATTCATACTTAATTAAAGACGAGAAAAATGTCTTAATTGATACAGTATGGACCCCTTTTGCAGAGGAATATATTGCAAACCTAAAGAAAGAAATCGACCTTAATGATATAGATTATATCATTGCAAACCATGGGGAAGTAGACCATAGCGGGACCTTACCACTACTACTTAAGGAAATACCAAATGTACCAATTTACTGTACAGCTAATGGTGCTAAGATTTTAAAGGCCCATTATCACGAGGATTGGAACTTTGTTGAGGTTAAGACAGGTGATACTCTTGATATTGGTGAAAGCAAACTGGTATTTGTTGAAGCACGTATGCTACACTGGCCAGATAGTATGATGACATATATGACAGGCGAGGATATTTTATTTAGTAATGATGCTTTTGGACAACACTTTGCATCTGACCTTATGTATAATGACCTTGTTGACCAAGCTGAATTATACCAGGAGGCAATCAAATATTATGCAAATATCCTGACACCATTTAGCGCACTAGTAACTAATAAAATTAAGGAAGTACTAGAGCTTAATCTGCCACTTAAGATGATTGCACCAAGCCACGGTATTATCTGGCGGGATAACCCAGCCCAAATCATCGAGAAATACATGGAGTGGGCAACCGCATATACAGAAGATCAGATTACAATCGTTTACGATAGTATGTGGAATGCAACAAGAAAGATGGCAGAAGGCATAGCAGCAGGTATTAAATCTGTTGATTCAGATGTTACTGTTAAGTTATACAACGCTGCTCACACAGATAAGAACGACTTAATTACAGAAATTTTTAAATCCAAGGCTATTTTAGCAGGATCATCAACAGTTAATAAGAGTATTATGTCAGCAACATCTGGTATTTTGGATATGATTAGGGGGCTAGGTCTTAAGAATAAGAAAGCAGCAGCCTTTGGTTCATACGGATGGAGTGGTGAATCTGTAGCACTACTAACAGAAAGATTAAAAGATGCAAAGTTTGAAATAGTTAACGATGGTATCCGGGAGTTATGGAACCCAGATGCAGAAGCATTGGAGCGTTGTAAGGAATACGGAGCAGAATTTGCTAAATCACTATAACTATAATATAGCGGCCATGATGGTCGCTATTTTCTATATTATAGTAACTACCCAACTTATCACTTATTGCACCATAGGTAATTTTTTGGTATTATTACATGGGAATAAGTATTCAATAAAATACATCTTAAGGAGACATTATGAAACTTTACAAAAAAACAATATTAGTACTATTAAGTGGATTTTTAATAACAGGATGTACGGGTAAGGATGTTACTAGCAAAACTAAGGATAATATCAATGAGGAGGAAATAGTTACAGAAGTTACCAATTCGGATTCTATCTATTACAGATTAGATGGGCAATTGTATCAGGTTGATCTTGCGGGGGCTAAACCAAAAGCTGTAGAATACGATTTTAAACAACGGGAAGAAGTAATGGATATTGATACTGGTGATGAATGGGTATATGAAACAGTTCAAGATAATGAAAAAACATCCCTTTACTTTAGTAAGGCAGGGGATAATAAACCTACTCTTATAGACGAGGCACCTAATCTTACAATTTCTAAGCACACAGATATAGTAACAAATCAAGAATACATAATGTATGTTAAGGCAGATTCATACTGGATTCCGGGGCATTTTGGGGCTGAAAATGTAAGTGCATATATACTAAAACCAGGGGAATTAGATGGACTGAAGTTAGGTCTTGATGATGAAGAGACTAGTTGGGCAAGGGCAGCCGTAGACTTGGTTATTATAGATTCAGTTGCTTACTATACAACTGATGCCCATGCAAATGAAGTTGCGACAGAGCTGCTTGACTCCTACGATGTAGTTAATGCTAGAGAAAGTCACTTGCCGATGAATACTCTAAGATATATTGAGTTAGGCGAAAAAGACGGACAATCAAGGCTTCACGAACAAATCTTTGATCCTTGGGAGACTGAACTTGAGAATTTAATAGAGATGGATACTCTATACAGTCTTCCATACTGTGGTATTTTGAGTGCAGATCAGGAGTATATTTATGTGAGTACTGGATATATTAGTGCAGACCGGGGGTCATTCGCCTCAATTTACAGTATCGATGTGAATACAAAAGAGGTAAAAGAGGTTCACGATGGGTTTGAGGGACCTGCATATTCATCAGGGGCAACAATGAAAGTCAAGGATGATATTCTATATCTAAGCAGTAGTGGTAGGATACTTGAAACTATTTTTGCAAGAATTCCACTGAAAAATCAATGCGATTCCTTTGAAAAATACGATAGTTCCTTAATACATTTTAAAGATAATTGGGTGTATTATATTGAGGATTTTAAGTCAATAAGGCGTATCGAATTTGACTCTAATAACGAAGAGATAATTTATACTAGCCAAGATGATAGTGAGATTTATACAGCATATGTATTGGGTGATTGGATTATATTTTCAGGGGCAGGTACATATTACAGGGTGAATATAGATACAAAAGAATTAGTAGAGATTGAAAGTGCGTCACCCCTAGCACAAATAAGGGTGATAAAAGAAGGGACAGGGAAAGAAGCCTATTTAATAGCAAAGTCTCTTGAAGATTCAAAAGAAGAGTTATATATAATAGATGTAGAAACACTGGAGGCTACACTTATAGACTCTGGGGATAGAATTGAATTTTGGGGTGAGGATTACAACAACTTACAATATTAAGTAGACATCCATTTTACTAAGGATAGAGATAAAACATCCAACACTTTTTCGACAAATAAGTCGTGTGTGTTGGGTGTTTTTATCTCTATCCTATTTTTATATTGACATTATTTTAACTGGATGCTATGATAGTTACCGTAGGTAGCTACTATAATGATTAAATATTTAACACCCAAATCTATGTTATAATTTTACTTATAATTTTTAAAATTCAATTGTTAAGTTTATAACTAAAATTCATAGATTAGGAGAGAATAAAATGGAAACAACTATTAACACACTGAGACACTTTGATGTTACGGAATCTGAGGCAAAGGCATATATTACACTTGCAAAAAATGGTGCATGCTCAGGTTACGAGATTAGTAAGCTTTCGGGGGTGCCACGCTCTAAGATATATAATATTTTAGAAAACCTTCATAATAGGGGGTTTGTTACAAGCACCCAGGATGATAATGCAGTTTTATACAAGGCTGAACCTATAGAACAAATAACAAGGCTTATTAAAAATTCTACAGATGACAAGTTAGATTTACTTACCAAACAGATGCAGAATTTTAATGTGGAGACCAAGAACCACCAGATATGGAGTCTAAATAACTACGAAACAGTTATTAATAAATGCTTAGAAATGCTTGATAAGGCAGAGCATGAGATTTTAATCCAAATCTGGGCCGATGATTTAACAAGCCGCCTAGAGGAAGCTATAATGCAAAAGCAAGAATCACTAGGTAGGGTGCTTATTGTTCTTTATGATTCACAGAACATGTATCAGACAAAATTAACCAAGTATTATAAACATGGATTTGAAAAGAATAAGATTGAAGATACGGGAAGCAGATGGATTACTCTTACCATTGACTCTAATGAAATGATGCATGCCACTATCTTGAATGAACAGGTAGCTGAAGGAGTTTATACTAAAAACTCGGGCATGGTGTTTTTTGCACATGAATATATAAAGCATGACGCCTACAGTTTAAGGCTAATCGAAGCTTTAGGGGATAGGGCGAAAGAAGTATTTGGAGACGAAATGGAGGGTATCAGAGACGTATTTGCGATTAAATAATTATTTAGGAGGCAATATAAAATGATAACCAACGTAATATTAATATTAATAGTTTTAGTAAATGGAACATTTGCAGTAAAATTCATACAGGATTATATTTCACATAGGGAAGAGGCTAGGCAGGAACCAGGCAACCCTATAGCTGTGGCTGTTACAACATTTTTCATGTTCTTATTATCCACCTTTGGAATATCGGACTTTGCTGTAGGAACAGTTTTATATAGCAAATTTAAGTGGACAAAGGCAAAGATTTTACCAGGTACACTAAACACACAATGTGTTATTCCAGTTGCAGTTATGGCGCTGGCTTATATATCATCAATTGATGTAGATTTAACAACGCTTATAGTTGCAATTTTAGCACAAGTTATAGGGGCTTATATAGGACCAAGGTACGTAGTAAAAATGAATGTAAGACTTATTAAAAAGTTTATTTCAGCCGGGTTATTAATAGCAGCTACATTGATTATAATGGGGAAAGTGGGAGTTTACCCAACAGGTGGAGACGCAGTGGGCCTATCAGGATTTAAATTAATATTACTTGGAGTTTTATCATTTGCATACGGTGCATTTAATAACGTTGGTATTGGTTCCTATGCCTTAACTATGGCAACAGTATATGCCCTAGGACTTAACCCAGGCGTATCTTTCCCAATAATGATGGGTGCTTGTACATTTTCAGTGCCAATAGGAAGTATGCAGTTTATTAAACTTGACTCATACTCAAGAAAAATCACATTATTTGCTGCAATATTTGGATCTTTAGGGGTTTTAACAGCAGTATTTATAGTAAAGAGCATGGATGTTGCAATGTTACAATGGGTAGTTGTTGCAGTACTTATCTATAGCGCATTAACAATGATTAAAGACATAATGAAAGAGGGGAGAACTGTAGCATGAAAGTTGTAGTTTTAAAACAAAAAGATATTAGTGAAGTATTTAGTATGGCTGATGCTGTACAAGCCAGCAAAGATGCCTTAGAAATTTATTCAAAAGGTGGAACCAATATTCCACTTAGGACAAACCTTGATATTGCAAAATCTGAGGGGCAAAGCCTTTATATGACAGGATACGCAAAACAGGCGGATGCACTGGGAGTTAAGATAGTTTCTGTATATCCTAACAATATAGAAATAGGGATACCATCAGTTCCAGCAACTATGATTCTTTTAAATGAAAAAACTGGCCAGGTATGCTCAATGATGGACGGAACATATCTTACCATGGTTAGAACAGGTGCAGTAGCAGGGGCCGCAACTGATATACTAGCAAATAAGGATGCGAAAATATTTGCCTTATTTGGTACAGGAGGCCAGGCTGAAGGTCAGCTAGAAGCTGTTCTTACAGTAAGAGATATAGAAGAAGTAAGGGTTTTTGATATAAGTCAGGAGAGGGCCCAGGATTTTGTAAGTAGAATGGCCGATAAATTCCAAGGGAAGTTTTCTGCAAAGTTTGTCGTAGCCAAATCATCCAATGAAGCTATAGATAATGCAGATATTATTACAACTGCCACAACTAGTCCGAAGCCAACATTTAACGGTCAGCTAGTAAAAAAGGGTGCACACATTAACGGAGTAGGATCATACACACCTAATATGCAGGAGGTAGATGAGTATACCATAATAAACTCAGATAAAGTATACGTTGATACTAGGGATGGTGCCCTTAATGAAAGCGGAGACTTAATCATTCCAATCAATAATAAAAAATGTACAGAAGATATAGTAGTGGGAGAGCTTGGTGAAGTAATTTTAGGTAAGGCCCCATCACGTGAAAACAGGGAAGAAATTACATTCTTCAAATCAGTAGGGAGCGCTGTACTTGACATTGTAACGGCAAGAAGAATCTATGAAAATGCCCTTGCAAAAGGCGTAGGACAAATAATCGAATTCTAGAAACTAAGAATCAAGTAGAGAGATTTAAAATATAGACTATTCCCCCTTAACATGGTAAAATAATTCTAATAATACAATACGCTTTTATGTGTATTGCCATGCTGAGGGGGATTAATTATGTTTTGCACAAAATGTGGGAGTTTAGTAGGAGATGGAGAAAGGTTCTGTGTCCAATGTGGCTATCAGGTCAAGACTGAGTCAGTACCAGCAGTGAAACCAATTTATACGAATGCCACAAAAAGTAACACAGGGCACAAAAATAAGGTTGGTATTAACTGGGTTCTAGCAATAGTTATAATAAGTGGGCTAGTTATACTAATAAGTGGTTTTTTTGCTTACTTTGTATTCATATACCCTACTGCAACAATTGATAAGAAAATACAGGCTGAAATAGAAGCTGAAATAGAAACAGCTACAAATCCAGCTCTTAAACAAACTGCCCAGGAGTTTAAGGGAAGCTGTGAAGAGTTTGCTTATGAGGATTTAGCTAGGAACCCACAAAGTTATGACGGGAAGCCAGTCAAGCTATACGGAGAAGTAGTTCAGGTAACTGAGCAGGGAGACGATGTATCTCTTAGGGTTAATGTAACTGAGGGATCATATGGGTGGGAAGACACAGTTTACATAGATTATACCCGTAAATCTGCTAATGAAAGCAGGATATTAGAAAATGATCTAATTACCTTATGGGGTTCAAGCGAGGGGACTATATCTTACGAGACAGTGCTTGGTAATAATTTAACCATACCACATGTTTTGGCACTTTATATTGACCAGGGGATACCAGATGACATGCGTAGAGCAGAGGTAGAGCCGACTACCCCAGCACCACCAACAATCCAAACCCAGGTTCCGGAGCCGACAATACCAGTTTATAGAAATAATTATATGGATGATTATTACATGATACCACAAAGTAGTGTTTATTATTTAGACCATTCAGATGTGGCATACCTAAGTGGTTGGGAACTTCGTATTGCTAGGAATGAGATTTATGCAAGACATGGCCGTATGTTCACTTCAGATGAGCTGCAAACATATTTTGATAATCAGGCATGGTATTATCCATCCATTCCATCCAACCAATTTAGTGAGTCGCTACTTAGCGAGGTAGAAAAATATAATATAGACCTTATAAAGAGTTATGAGTAAATTTATGGTGGGGTATAGCCTATTCAACACACACAACTTCGTTGCAAAAGTGTTGAATAGGCTATACCCCACCTATGCGTTGCGAGGCATTAAAAGTGTTGAAGATGTTATACCCCACCTATGCGTTGCGCAATATTATTTAATTGACAGGATGTATGCATACCTGTATAATACAGGTTATAAATGTTATGCCACAAAGGCGGTGAATTATGTTACAAGATCAAGAACCATTATATATACAAGTAAAACAACATATTTTAGAACAGATTAAAGGGGGGAAGTTTAAACCAGGGGATAAGCTGCCCTCTGAGAAGGAGCTTACGGATTTATTTGGAGTTAGCCGTGTTACTGTTAGGAATGCCTTAGGCGAGCTTCAGTCAGAGGGGATTATAGCAAGGGTATCGGGTAAAGGTACTTTTGTAGCTGATGCCAAAGATACTGATAAGGCAAATGAAGATGAGAAGGGAACCTTAAATTCAAAGGAAGTAGGTGTGATTGGTGTAATTTTATGCCATATTGACTCACCCTTTCATATTCGCTTATTAATATCTATTGAAAAAGAGGTGAATAAACAGGGCTACCGGATGTTGTTTGCTCTATCCAATGGGGAATTTGACAAAGAGCAAAGTTTAATAGATAGTATGTTGCAGGCAGGGGTCCAGGGATTGGTTATATATCCGGCTGACGGTAAGTTTTATAATGAGGAGATACTTAAACTTAGTATTGAGAATTTCCCCATAGTCCTTGTAGACAGATACTTACCAGGTATTAATACATGTAGTGTCTACTCGGATAATAAAGAAGGAGCCTATTTGGTTGGGGAGTACTTAGCTTCTAAGGGCCATGAGAATATTGCATTACTATCACCTAGCCCAGGTGAAACTATGCCCCTGTTAGATAGGCTAGAGGGTTTTTCTAACGCCTTAAATGCTAATAATATCCAGGTAAAGTCACATCTTTGGGTTACGGATCTCTTGAATTGTCCTGTGCCTGATAAGAAAGGTAGACATCTGGAGAATATTCATAAAATAGAAGCCTTAATAAATGCACATAAGCATAAGAATGACAAGATAACTGCCATGTATGCTATTAATGCATTAA
>CAYUEJ010000053.1:6055-9054 GCA_964442565.1 uncultured Candidatus Epulonipiscium sp. | reverse complement strand
GACACCACTTTACGTGATGCTCATCAATCCTTGCTTGCAACAAGAATGACTACTGAATTTATGCTTCCTGTAGCAGCTAAGCTAGACGAAGTTGGATTTCATGCCCTTGAAATGTGGGGTGGAGCTACTTTCGACGCTTCTATCCGTTTCCTAAAGGAAGATCCTTGGGAAAGACTTAGGAAAATTCGTGATGTTGTTAAAGATACAAAACTACAAATGTTATTCCGTGGGCAAAATATATTAGGTTACCGTCCATATGCTGATGATGTTGTAGAATATTTTGTACAAAAAAGTGTTGCTAACGGTATTGATATTATTCGTATATTTGATGCTGTTAATGACCTTCGTAACCTAGAATCATCAGTTAGGGCAGCAAACAAAGAAAAGGCACATGCTCAAATTGCGCTTTCATATACACTTAGTGAGGTGCATACCCTAGAATATTGGATGGACCTTGCAAAGAGAATAGAGGATATGGGGGCTGATTCAATCTGTATTAAAGATATGGCAGGTCTTCTTATTCCATACGAAGCTGACCGCTTAGTATCTGCCTTAAAACAAGCAACTGACCTTCCAATAGAGCTTCACTCACACTACACAAGTGGTGTGGCGGGAATGTCATATCTAAAGGCCGTAGAAGCTGGTTGTGATATTATAGATACAGCTATTTCACCACTAGCAATGGGTACTAGTCAACCGGCTACAGAGGTTATGGTTGAAACCCTTAAAGGGACACCATATGATACAGGACTTGACCAAGCAAAACTTAGTGAAATTGCGGCATACTTCCGCCCACTAAGACACGAAGCACTTGAAAGTGGTCTTTTAAATACCAAGGCACTTGAAGTGGATATTAACTCCCTACTTTACCAAGTACCAGGTGGAATGCTATCAAACCTTGTATCCCAGTTAAAGCAACAGGGTGCAGAAGATAAGTACTACGAAGTTCTTCAAGAAATACCAAAGGTAAGGGCAGACTTTGGATATATCCCTCTTGTAACACCTACAAGCCAAATAGTAGGAACTCAGGCAGTTCTTAACGTACTAGCAGGGGAAAGATACAAAATGGTTTCTAAGGAATCTAAGTCTATTGTGCGCGGTGAATACGGTCGTACACCTGTAGCAATTAGTCCGGAAATCGTTGAAAAACTTATTGGTAAGGAAAAACGCATTACTGGTAGATTTGCTGATAGCCTAAAACCAGAACTTGCAACACTAGAATCTGAAATGGCAATGTACAAAGAACAAGACGAAGACGTATTATCCTACGCACTGTTCCCACAGGTAGCAGTAGAATTCTTCAAACACCGTCTTGCTCAAAAAACAAAGGTTGATCCTACCATAGCAGATACCAATAATAAAACCTATCCAGCATAGGTTTTACCCAAAAGGCGATGTGCCCCACACATCGCCTAATCTTATGGCCAATAGAGCTTTTACACTGTGTTGCCATAACCCTATGGCTTTATATGTGTAGTTGGGATATTTTGCCGCTAGGTGTTATCCCAACTACACATATAAAGCCAATTGTATTGTAAAAAACCTAAAAACCATATATAATGTCTTTATATGATTTTGAGAAGGGGAATCGAATGGATAATAACAATAATTTAATTAGTAGAATCCGTAAAAACATGTCAAAACTTAGCAAAGGTCAAAAGTTAATTGCTAACTATATTCTTGACCACTATGAAAAAGCAATTTATTTAACCGCTGCAAAGTTAGGACAAATTGTAGGTGTTAGTGAATCAACAGTTGTAAGATTTGCTAACGAACTTGGGTATGATGGCTATCCTAAATTGCAAGAAGCCTTAGAAGAACTTGTAAAAAGTAAACTTACAGCCATGCAACGTATAGAGGTTACTACCGAAAGAATAGACCATGATAACGTACTAAAAAGTGTTCTTCAGACAGATGCAGATCAAATTAGATATACAATTGAGCACGCAGATGAAGAGGTTTTTCAAACAGCTGTTACTAAGATTATAGAGGCAAAAACCATATATATCTTAGGGGTTCGTAGCTGCGCAGGTCATGCAGGATTTTTGGCATTTTACTTTAATATTATTTTTGACAATGTAAAATTAGTTAATACTAATAGCGTAAGTGAAATGTTTGAAATCATACACAGAGTATCTCTCGAAGATGTTGTAATAGGGATTAGTTTTCCAAGATACTCTAAAAGGGTTATGAAGGCTCTTGAGTTCTCAAGTTCAAGAGGGGCTAATGTTATTGCTATTACAGATAGTTTTCTTTCACCCATAGCTAAACTAGCCGATTACCCATTAATAGGTAGAAGTGAGATGATTTCCTTTGTAGATTCCCTAGTTGCGCCTATGAGTATATTAAATGCGCTAATTGTTGCTATAAGTCTGCAAAAAAAGGAAGAGATTACACAAAGCTTAGAAAAACTTGAACAGGTATGGACCGAATTTGAAGTCTATGATGATACCTACCATGAACTTCCGGGCATGCATTCCCCACCATTAGGTAGTAAAGAAAAGTACGATTAATACTAAAAAAGAAAGAAGTGGTGTAATATGATTAGCATTGCTATTCGTGGTGCTACTACAGTTAGCCATAATGAAGAAAACACTATTTTAGAAGCAACTAAAGAACTGCTGCTTTCTATAATTAAAGAAAATAATATAGAAATAGAAGAAATAAGCAGTATTTTATTTACAGCTACCAAAGATATTACAAAAGTTTATCCAGCAGTGGCAGCTCGTGAAATAGGAATTACACAGGCAGCTCTTATGTGTACCCAAGAAATGTACGTTGAAGGAAGTTTGCCTATGTGCATTAGGGTAATGCTTCAAATTCAAAGAAATACCACAGATGCAAAAGTAAATCATATCTATTTGCATGGTGCTACAAAGCTTCGCCCAGATTTGGCAAAAGTATCAGCTATAGCTATAGACGGACCTGCAGGCGCAGGTAAGAGCACAATAGCCAAACAGGTATCCAGTGCCCTAGGGTATATCTATATCGATACAGGG
>CAYUEJ010000053.1:0-6045 GCA_964442565.1 uncultured Candidatus Epulonipiscium sp. | reverse complement strand
CCATGTATAGGGCGGTTGCATACTACTGCAAAGAAAATGGCATTGATTGGGATAATGAAAATGCTGTTATTAGTATTTTAGATAATATTGATATTAAAATTAGGATTGTAGATAATACCCAGCATATTTATTTAAATGATAAGGATGTATCTAACTTAATTCGTAACCAGGAGATTGCATCTGGCGCCTCAACTGTAGCTGCTTACGATAAAGTAAGAAAGCAGTTAGTGAAACTTCAAAGACAGCTGGCAGATGAAACTTCTGTTGTTATGGACGGAAGGGATATAGGAACCCATGTCCTTACACAAGCGAAATTAAAAGTATTCCTAACTGCTTCCGTAACCGAAAGAGCAACACGAAGGGCAAAGGAACTAGAGCAAAACGGGCACATTGTAAACTTAGAAGAAATAAAAAAAGAAATAATGGATAGAGATTACAATGATTCTAATAGAGAGTTTTCACCCCTAGCTAAAGCTGCTGATGCTATAGAGGTAGATACAACGGGTCAATCTATTGATGAGGTAACACAGAGTATACTAAAACTAATCGATGGATTATCATAGGAGGAATAAAGTTTGGAAATTATTATTGCAAAGTCGGCTGGTTTTTGCTTTGGTGTGCAACGGGCAGTAAACCTAGCCTATGATGAGTCCTATAAAGAAAATGTATTTACATACGGGCCCATTATTCATAATACGCAGGTTGTACAATCCCTAGAAAAGCGTGGCATAAAAAATATAGATGATATTAACAATATTAGTGATAACTCAACCCTTATTATAAGATCACACGGGGTTATACCAGATGTATATAATGACGCTAATAGGCATAATATAAAACTTATAGATGCTACATGCCCATATGTTAGGAAAATCCATAAAATTGTAGAAAGACATAATAATAATGGGGATGCCATTGTTATAGTCGGCAATAAAGAACATCCTGAAGTAATGGGGATTAAAGGCTGGGCAGGTGATGACAGTATTGTTGTTACAAGTGCACAAGAATTATCAGAGGATTTATTTGCAAATGACAAACCTATTTGTATAGTCTGCCAGACTACCTACAGAAGGGATAAATTTAAAGAAATTGCAAATTGGATTGAAAATAGGTTTCAAAACGTAACAATTTGTGATACAATTTGCAATGCAACGTCAGCACGTCAAGAAGAGGCAGTGGAGATTGCAAAAAAGGTTGACTATATGATTGTAATTGGTGATAAAAACAGCTCTAATACCCAAAAATTGTATGAAGTTTCAAGAAAATATTGTAAAAATACAGTATGTATTGAAACTGCTGACGAATTAGAGTTGAATAATTTAATATATAATGATAGAATTGGTATAACCGCAGGTGCATCCACTCCTGACGGAACAATAGAGGAGGTTGTTGTAAAGATGCAACAAAACGATAACAATAGTATGAATGATGGAAATGAAACTTTTGCGCAGTTATATGCAGCGCACGAGGAAACACGTTTACGTAAGGGTCAAATTGTAATGGGGAAAGTAATAAGTATTACTCAAGCTGACGAGGTTGTTGTAGACCTTGGTCATAAGTTTGACGGAATAATTAGCAAAAACGAATTATCTTCAGATCCTAATGTGAAAGTAGAAGATGTTGTTCAAATAGGTGAGGAGATTGAAGTATATGTTTCAAGAATTAACGATGCTGACAGTACAGTAGTACTATCTAAGAGACGTGTAGATTCAGCACATGGTTGGAAGCACATTGAAGAAGCATATGAGAAAAACACTATACTTACTGGAACAGTTAAAATTATCACTAAAGGTGGAGTTATTGTACCACTTCATGGAACAAATATCTTCATCCCTATCTCATTGCTTGCTGGTAGATATATCGAAGATTTAAGCGAATTCCAAGACAAAGAAATTCAATTCCAGATTATTGAGATTGAAGCAAGACGTCGCAGGGTTATTGGTAACAGAAAAGCACTTCTTATGGATAAAATCGAAAAACGTAAAGATGAAGTTTTAGATACATTAGAAGTTGGTAAAAGAGTAACAGGAACTGTTAAAAACATTACAGGTTACGGAATCTTTGTTGACCTTAACGGTATTGATGGATTTGCTCACATTTCTAACTTATCCTGGAAACATATAAAAAGCCCTAAAGAAGTTGTTAAAGTTGGAGAAGAGATTGAAGTTAAAGTTTTAGAGATTGACACAGAAAACAAAAAAGTATCCTTAACAATGAAATTTGCAGAGGACAATCCTTGGAATGATATCGAAGGTAAATATCCTGCAGGATCAGTTGTATCTGGTAAAGTAGTTAGAATTGTTCCTTTTGGTGCATTTATTGAGATTGAAGAAGGACTTGAAGCACTACTTCATATTTCACAAATTTCAACAGATCACGTAGAGAAAGTTGAAGAAGAACTTTCCGTTGGGGAATCTATCGAAATCAAAATTTTAGAAGTTGATACAAAAGCTAAGCGCATTAATGTAAGCCGAAAAGCATTACTTGAAGACTCTAAAACAACGGAGGCGGCACCAGAAGAAGTAGGTGTTGATAGTGAAGACAACGGACAATAATTATGAGGAATTTAAAAAAGTAATTTTAAACTTAAGTGGTATTGATCTAAGTGCCTATAAAGAGCGTCAGATGAAACGTAGGATTGACGCTCTTATAAAAAAGCACAACGTAAGCACCTATGGACAATATGTTGAGATTATAAAAAAGGATAAAGATAAGTACGAGGAGTTCATTAATTACTTAACTATTAATGTGTCCGAATTCTATCGCAATCCCAACCAATGGGTTACCTTAGAGAAAGAAATTATCCCTCTCTTACTAGGGGATAAAAAAACTCTTAATATATGGAGTGCTGCATGCTCAACTGGAGATGAACCTTATTCACTAGCAATGGTGCTTTCCAAGTTTATGCCTCTTTCCTCTATTAAAATCCATGCTACTGATATAGATAAAGAAATCTTAGAAAAAGCCAAGGTAGGGATCTACTCTTCTAAAAGTGTAGAGAATGTACCGGCGGATATGAAAAAGAAGTTTTTTACTGAGATAAAAGGGCTATATCATATTTCACCTGAAATAAAAAAGTGTATTACATTTAAGGAGCACAATTTACTGCGTGATCCTTACCCGAAGAACCAAGATTTAATAGTTTGTAGAAATGTACTTATTTATTTTACTGAGGAAGCTAAAAGTGATATTTATATGAATTTCAGTAACTCATTAAATGATAATGGGATATTATTTGTCGGTAGTACAGAACAAATTATATTAGCACATAAATATAATTTAGCACCCCACAGGGTATTCTTTTATAAAAAGTCTAAGTAAAAACACGCCCTCCAAGTCACACGCAATTAAGTTTGTAAAAGCGACTTGGAGGGTGTGTTTTTACACCAAATATTGCCTAATGAAGCCTATGATCTGGTCTATATAGAAGTCATTTTTTAAATCTGGAGATACTATAGCATAATTGTCTTTGGAATTTAAACTATCTTTAAATATACGTATATCTGTTCTACTACTAATATCAGGTGCAAAAATAGGGATAAATATTCCTTCTTTGGATACATAGCACTCTGCTTTTTTAGCCCTTCTTTTTTTGTCGCTAGATATAAAGCTGGCAACACTCTTATGCATCACTTCAGCCTTTTCCATAATATACATATAATCTTTATAGTTGTCAAAGAAATATTTTTTCTCCCCCTTGCATAAAGGTATCACAAGTTTTGCAGTATTAGTATTTTGCTCTAGTATTAGCTCTGCACTAGATTTTGAAGTAAGTTTAAAGTCTAGTGGAGACTTGCTAGGGAGCTTATACAAAATCACAGCCCTATCTTCATATATCCTGCTTTCTATAAATTGAATCTGATAGTTATTAACTATATTAGAGAGTAGGGAGCTTGTATCAATAAGGGGAAGAAGGTTAATCATACCCTCTACGTCTTCTTTATTATGAAGTAGTAAAAGCTCATAATATGGTACATAAGGATTACGGACATAATCTTTATATATTTTTATTAAATCCCCGCCACTATATTCGTCTTCTCTTTTATATCCCAGTTTATTTTGTATTGTATTTAGTTTTAAGTTAGGCAAGCCCAGGCCTGTTCTAAAAGGCCGTAATAGTTCATATATATCAATTGTTTCTATATGGCTTATCTTACTTTTAATATTATATTTATTTGCCCTTGCTAGTAAGAAAGGTATATCAAAGTTATTTCCATTAAAGGTTATAATGCAGTCTATCTTTTCTAGCATATCAAAGAAGTGTTTAAGAATCTTTTCTTCACTAGAAGGCTTACTAGCAAAAATATTATGGTAGTCGTAGATATTATCTGTTTTTAAAATGCAACCTATCATATAAGTAATTTCATTTTGTCTCGAAAACCCTGTGGTCTCAATATCAAATATCATTAGTTTTCTATTTGAAAGATAGGCTGAATTATAGATATTATCCAAATTAGATGTGATTTTTTTAGTTATTATATGCATGACTATCTCCTGTTCCTATACTCTTTTCATATATATTAACGCATAAAACGGTTAAATTCAACTATTAACTATCAATAAAAATATTTATTCATGGCAATATGTATTGAAAATACAACTTATACAAAGTTATTCTTGAAATTGCAATTGATAGGATATATAATTGCATATAAGACTTATAGACTAAAAAATATTAAACATGGGGGAGACATTATGAAATTTAAAAAGTTAATGGCAATTGCAACAATTAGTGTTTTAGCAGTAACAGGTTGTGGCGCTGATAGTTCAGGTAACACACCTACTGAGTCAGGTGGGGCATCTGGTGATACTATTAAAATCGGAGCAAGCTTTGCACTTACAGGAGATGTAGCTATTTATGGTAAAGCTGCTAATAACGGCGCTAAGCTGGCAATTAAGGAATACAACGCAAAAGGTGGAGTACTTGATAAACAACTAGAGTATTTTGTTGAGGATAATAAGGGTGATGAGATAGAAGCAACTACAGCCTTCCAAAAGCTTGTTGATAAAGAAAAGGTTATAGCTTTTATGGGTTCTGATATTAGTAGTACAACAGAAGCTATTGCGAAAATTGCAGCTGAAATCAATTTACCTATGATAACACCGACAGGTACTAAGCTAGATATCACCACAGCTGGTGATAATGTATTTAGGGCCTGCTATATCGATCCATATCAAGGTAGAATTATTGCAGACTTTGCAGCTGCTGAGTTGGGTGGTAAGACTGCAGCAGTTTTATTTGATAATGGTGATGATTACTCAGAGGGGATTGCAGAAACTTTTGCAGAAGTATTTGAGAGCCACGGTGGAGAAATAGTTGCTACAGAATCTTACACAGACCAAGATAAAGACTTTAGACCACTTCTTTTAAATATTAAAGCTAAAAATCCTGATGTAATCCTTATTTCAGATTACTACGGACCAGTATCACTTATTGCGCAGCAGATTAAGGAAGAAGGCATTACAGCAACCCTTGTAGGGCCAGATGGTTGGGACGGAGTAGTAGGTCAAATCGAGCATGATCCTAGCGTACTAGAAGGTGCATTCTTTATTAATCACTATTCACCAGATACTGACAATGCAGCTACACAAGCCTTTATCGAATCGTACAAGGCTGAGTATAACGAGGATCCTAACGCATTTGCAGCCCTAGGATATGATGCAGCTATGATTTTACTTAACTCTATTGCAGAGGCCGGTTCAACTGATGCAGATGCAATTATTGCTAAGATGCAAGCATCTAATACAGATGGCGCAACAGGAACAATTACATTTGGTGATGATCGCAACCCTGTAAAGAGTGTAGCTATTATTCAAATTAAAGATGGTAAGAATACAATGTATAAATTAATGGATCCGCAATAACTTACACGGACTAGTAATTTCTCGAAGACTAACGTTTTCGAGAAATTTTCATAACTATAAAAGAGGGGATGTAAACATTTATGGAAGGAATACTTAATTTTTTGCAGCAACTAATCAATGGCTTGCACATTGGAAGTATATATGCCCTTATTGCTTTAGGTTATACAATGGTTTATGGAA
>CAYUEJ010000052.1:2592-9136 GCA_964442565.1 uncultured Candidatus Epulonipiscium sp. | reverse complement strand
AAAATTATCATTAGATGGTGGTTTTACATGCCCAAATAGGGATGGAACTTTAGGCAATAAAGGATGTATATTTTGCGGGGAAGAAGGTTCGGGGGAATTCACTGCCCCTAGAACCCTAGATATAAAAGAACAAATAGAAAGCCAAAAAGAATTCCTATCTAAGAAGTGGGAAACAGGTAGGTACATTGCATATTTCCAAAACTTCACTAATACTTATTCATCGTGCGAAGACCTAAAATATAAATACAATTTAGCAATTTCCCAGAAGGGGGTAGAGGGCCTGGCTATAGCAACCAGACCTGATTGCTTATCAGAGGAAGTACTTGACCTTCTAGCAGAAATAAATCAAAGAACCTTCCTTTGGGTTGAACTAGGATTACAGACAATTCATGATAGTACAGCTAAATTTATAAGAAGGGGATGTTCCTTAAGGGACTATGATAGGGCCATTAAAGAACTGGGAAAGCGAAATATTAAAGTTGTAACACATCTTATACTAGGATTCCCAGAAGAATCTAGGAAAGAGATGTTAGATTCCGTTAAGTATGTAGCTGCTACGAATACATGGGGAATTAAGCTACATCTTTTATATATACAAAAAGGCACAGATTTATATAGATATTATACTGAAAACCCATTCAAGATGTTATCCATGCAGGAGTATATATCCCTAGTCGCCGACAGTATAGAATATCTACCGCCTGAGATGGTAATCCATAGGCTAACAGGTGATGGGAAAAGGTCACTTCTTGTAGAGCCACTGTGGAGTCTTGATAAACTAAGAGTACTATCAGGCATTGAGCAAGAACTAAAAAAAAGGGGTACACATCAGGGTACTCGGTATTTCAAGAGAAAAATGATATGATTAAATGAAATGTTTATAAAATAATAGATAAGAAGCAATTTCAGGGGGATTTATTATGTACTCAATTTTACTTATTATTATCTACATGGCTTTTATTAGCCTAGGTTTACCAGACTCATTGCTAGGTGCGGCATGGCCAGTGATGCATCAAGATTTAGGTGTAGCTATTTCATATGCAGGAATGATTACTATGATCATTGCCATAGGGACAATCATATCTAGCCTAATCTCCGACTGGCTAACAAGAAAGCTTGGCGCCGGGCTTGTTACGGCTATTAGTGTTATGATGACAGCAGTTGCTATGTTCGGATTTGCCACATCTAATAGCTTTGTTATGCTTTGCCTTTGGGCAATCCCTTATGGACTAGGTGCAGGTGCAGTTGATGCAGCACTAAATAATTACGTTGCACTGCATTATGCATCAAGTCATATGAGCTGGCTCCACTGTTTTTGGGGAGTTGGGGCCACTGTGAGTCCATATATAATGGGTCAATGCTTAACAGGTGGATACGGATGGGACAGTGGCTACAAAATAGTGGGGACTATACAAGCAGTACTAACTATTATGCTCTTTGTAAGCCTGCCATTATGGAAGGGGCAAAAGACTGATAAAGAAAATCTAGTAACAAGGAGAAAGGCCTTAACTCTTAAAGAAATATTTAATATAAAAGGAGTTAAATTTGTTTTACTGACATTTTTGGGTTACTGCGCACTTGAAGCAACAGCGGGCCTGTGGGCTAGTAGCTATTTAGTAGAATATAGAGGCCTTGACTCTGAACTAGCAGCAAAATTTGCATCATTATTTTTCTTAGGAATTACTGTAGGGCGTTTTTTAGGTGGATTTATTGCTGATAAAGCGGGAGATAAATTATTAATAAGATGGGGAATTATTATAATAATGATTGGGGTTGTTTTGATAGGACTTCCTATAGGTGGTAGTACTGTAGCACTCATAGGTCTTGTAGTTATAGGCTTAGGATGCGCACCG
The DNA here is from genome assembly GCA_964442565.1 of uncultured Candidatus Epulonipiscium sp. Classification (GTDB taxonomy): domain Bacteria; phylum Bacillota; class Clostridia; order Lachnospirales; family Cellulosilyticaceae; genus JAAYSX01. The sequence continues at coordinate 7,283 of CAYUEJ010000052.1, read as the reverse complement.
GTATATCCAGCAATCATACATTCCACGCCAGCCAATTTTGGGCACGAGAACTCCCAGGCTATTATAGGCGTACAAATGGCAAGTGCTTATGTTGGTAGTACACTAATGCCGCCACTTTTTGGTTTAATTGCAAACTATATAAACATAGGAATATACCCATTATATCTGCTAATGTTTGCAGTGTTTATGCTACTTATGTCAGAAAAGTTAAATAGACTTAAGGTGAGTGGTACAGTAAAATATAATTAATACTTGCAAAGTATCTCTAACTAGAGTATGATGTAGCTAGTTAGAGATATATTGTTTTGGAGTGATGATATGAATAAGGTACAATTAAAACTTTTTATAGGTATGAGTAGGACGTTAAATAAAATAAATAATGAAACAAGTAAGGTTTATAAAAAATATGGTTTAACAACCGGGCAATTTGCAGTGCTTGAAGCTTTATATCACAAAGGCGACTTATCAGTAGGTGAGGTACAAAAGATAATTTTAAGTACCAGTGGGACCATTCCAGTTATTGTTGGGAATTTAGAAAAAGCTGGTTTGCTAAAACGAGAGCAAGATTCTAATGATAAAAGACGGTATATTCTCCATATTACAGAAGAAGGCAGAATACTTATGGATAAGGTATACCCAGAAAATGAAGGGATAATAATTTCCATGATGGATGCTTGGAGTGAAGACGAGCAGCAGGACATATTAAAATATATGAAGAAATTTAAGGAGGTTACAGATGAAGAGAACAGTTAAAGACAAAATTCAGGGGTTTCGTACAACTGATGGTGCAGGTGTTAGCTTGGTTAGAGTTCTAGGTAACCAAACTGTAGATGTTTATGATCCAATTTTAATGCTAGACTCATTTGATAGCAATAACCCGGCTGACTATACAGCAGGGTTCCCAATGCACCCTCATAGGGGGATTGAGACCATAACCCTTATTGTACATGGCAATATGGTTCATAAGGATAGCCTAGGTAATGAGGATGCAATAACAGATGGGGAGGTCCAGTGGATGACGGCAGGGTCGGGTATATTACATGAAGAAAAGCTACCCGCCTCCGAAAGAATGTTGGGAGTTCAGCTGTGGCTTAATCTTCCAAGTAGAGACAAGATGTGCCTCCCAAAGTACCATAGTATAAAAAAAGATGAGATAAAAGAAATAGATATAGATGGAGGAATTTTAAGGTTGATAAGTGGGCAATATAAAGAAGATATAGGATTTGCCCCTAAATATTCTCCCTTAGATTATTATCATATTATATTAGGTGAAAACAAGGAATTTACAATAGATATGGAAGAGAATAAATCTGTTATGGTCTTTTTGCTAGTTGGAGATGCAAAAATTGCTGGTGAGGTTATCCAGGAGAAGACAGCAGTTAAGCTAACACAGGGAACTTCCCTAGATATTGAATCCCTAGATGAAGAGACTCAAATATTATTTTTAAGCTCAGATAGGCTAGATGAACCTATATCCTGGGGTGGCCCAATCGTTATGAATACAAGAGAAGAGCTTAACAATGCTTTTGCAGAGATTAAAGCAGGGACATTTTTGAAAAAATTAGTAGACTATAAGTAGATTAAGAAGAGAGGAAGATAAATATGAAAACAGTGGACTTATTAGCTAAAAGAAGAAGTTATTATGAGATTAATAATGAAATACCGGTGGATGAAGAGGTTGTGTTTGATTTTATAAAGGAAGCCACAGAGCTGGTACCAGATGCTTTTAACATGAAAAGCTCCAGAGTAATCGTAGCAGTAGGGGAGAAACATGAGAAGTTATGGGATAATATATATAATGTTTTTGGAGGAGAAGTACCTAGGGAAAAGATAGATAGTTTCAAGAATGGCTACGGGACAATATTATTCTTTTATGATCAAGATGTTGTAGAAAACCTAAAGTCACAGTTTGAACTTTACGCAGATAAATTTGAAGATTGGGCTATTCAATCATCAGGTATGCTTCAACTAAGCGTATGGACAGGCCTTAGAGAGCTTAACATTGGTGGCACACTTCAGCATTACAATCCAATCATTGATGATATGGTTAGGGAAATGTTTGACCTTCCAAAATCATGGATTCTAAATGCCAAAATACCTTTTGGTGGTATCGTATCAGAGCCTGATGCTAAAGAAAAAGAGGATATAACAAATAGAGTTAAAATCGAAAAATAATAGGGGGTGGGAATTATCAACACCAATCTGGAGTACCGTGAGATTATAAGGGGGCAGGATATAGACTACTTTATAGAAACCCTATCTTATCCTGTCCTACTAAAATTGCCAGGCTGCCTTATTGACCAGATCCAGTTTCCCAAGTCTAGGGCAGTATTGGTACGCACATCCCCTATAACAAATATGGTTACCATTCATATTTTGAGGGATATAGACCTGCATTCCAGCTTTGCCAACTTTGAAATAGACCTAAAGGGTAGAGAGCTAAATATTGAAAGAGTATCTGGTACTGGGGTTATTAACTTATGGACATCGGAGAAATAATGTGAGATTTATGCTTGACATTACCCCTACGTCATACTTTATTCTAAAGGTGAGGGGTGAAGGAAATGGAATATACAGTTAGCCAGTTAGCAAAGATTTCAGGTGTTAGTTCTCGTACTTTGAGATATTATGACGGGATAGAATTACTTAAACCTATGAGGATCAGTTCAAGCGGATACCGGATATATGGGAAGGCTCAGGTTGATAGATTACAACAAATATTATTTTATCGGGAACTAGATATGAGTTTAGATGAAATAAAAGAAATTATAGGTTCACCAGATTTCAATCTAAAACAAGCATTGGAAAATCATTTAATTCACCTTCAAGAACAACAAAGAAGGATTGACTTATTAATTAATAATGTAAATAAGACAATTATTTCATTGGAAGGAGAGTATAAAATGGATGATAGGGAAAAATTTGAAGGGTTTAAAAAAGATTTAGTAAATAAGAACGAAGAAAAGTATGGGGAAGAGGTAAGGAAGATGTATGGGGATGCAGTAATAGATGATTCTAATGCTAAGCTTATGGGTATGACTCAGGGGCAATGGGAAGATCAGGAAGTATTAACTATGCAAATTAATGAAGCATTAAAATCAGCTGTAGAAATCGGTGACCCATCATCTGAAATAGCTCAAAAAGCATGTGACCTACATCGCCAGTGGCTTTGCAGATTTTGGAAGGCAGGGACATATTCCAAGGAAGCACACAAAGGACTAGGTCAGATGTATATGGCAGATGAGAGATTTAAGGCTTATTATGATAATATAGCGGATGGTGCAGCTAAGATGTTAAGTGAGGCATTGGAGATTTATTGTAGATAAGTAATAATGGCTAGCTGGATATTCCAGCTAGCCATTATTACTTATTATTTAATTGAATCTAGGGACAAATTAAAGCCCTGTTCCTCTACAACATTTAGCAGCTTAACCCTTTTAGGATTTGGATTTTGAAGTGCCCTTAATACTTGGCTACTAAAAGGGTCAAGGGACCTATCCGGGAATCTTAAATCATAGTAGTTTTCGAATTCTTTATCATAATCCCGAATAGCCTCTAGGTAATTATCCTCGCTCTGATAAGTGTTCTTAAATACCTTGAGGGGTATATCCATCCTAGGCTTTAGTTTTGGCTCCTGATTTGGGTACCCAAGACCTGTCCCAACTATAGGGAAAGTGTAGGAAGGAAGACCGAGAATCTCTATTATTTTTGCACTATCATTTAAGATGCTGCCGAAATAAACTGTGCCTATGCCCAAAGACTCAGCAGCTATTTGCGTATTTTGTGCCGCAATACAACCATCGGTGAAACCCTGGAAGAAGCTATCCATACTTACCCTATAGTCCTCGCCTATTCCCTGCTCCTGGGCAATTTTTGCATTTCTATAGCAATCTACAACAAATATTAAAAGCTCAGGGACGTCAATTACATACGACTGATTGCAAACCTCAGCAATCTGCTGGCGTTTCTTCTTATCAGTTACTCGTATAATACTAAAGGATTGTAACCCATTGCTAGATGCAGTTCGGTTAGCCACATTATATAGGGTGTCTAACACCTCAGCGCCAATGGGTGTATCTTTAAACTCCCTAATAGTCCTGTGATTTAGCTGTGTTTGTATTGTTTGGTTCATATTATTATCCTTTCTGTAACTAATTTTGAGTTTATCTAATATAATATCTATATCGACAAGCTTATTAGATACATTAGGTACCTAGAATTATCACTGTATGAGTGATATGATAGTATTACAATAAAGGAGGCACCGATATATGTTTATTGGAACAATCATAGTAACACTTCATGCACCTTGGGTGAATTCCCTAAAAGAAAAACGCATGATAGTCAAAAGTATTTGTTCTAAGGTTAAGAATAAGTTCAATGTATCTATTGCGGAGGTGGATGAACAGGATACACATAAGACTTTAGTTATAGGTATAGCCAGTGTTGCCAATGAGGTTAACCAGGTAGATAGAATACTAGATCAGGTCATTAATTTTATTGAATCTAGTAGCGAAGCAGAAATAATAAATATAGACCGTGAGGTACTATAATAGATTAATAAGTTAGGTAATAGCACCTTATAGTGGGGGGATTATATGAGTATTTTAGGAAATATAGTGTGGGTGGTATTTGGCGGTTTGATAGCATCACTAGCCTGGCTTTTTGCGGGTCTTTTATGCTGCATAACG
>CAYUEJ010000052.1:1212-2572 GCA_964442565.1 uncultured Candidatus Epulonipiscium sp. | reverse complement strand
TTGGACTGCAGTGTTTTAAGATAAGTGGTTTAGTATTAATGCCCTTTGGTAAGAATATATCTAGTGGGAACTTTGGGGCTATGGGTCTACTAGGGAACATTTTATGGATTATCTTCTTAGGCTGGGAGCTGGCTATAGGGCATTTAATAATAGGACTACTGTTTTGTGTGACAATTGTTGGAATCCCCTTTGGGCTACAACATTTTAAATTAGCACGGTTAGCCTTATTGCCATTTGGGGCAAGGTTAAGATAACTGCCGAAAGGGGATAGCATGAATAAACCTAACATAAAACAAAGCAAAGCATCAATAGTAATAGCCCTTTTCATAGGAGCATTACTATTTTGTATTTGGCAAAATAATGATATTACCACAACAAAGATTAGCTACAATAGCCCTAAAATTCCCAAGGAGTTTAATGGTTATAAGCTAATCCACATATCTGACTTACATAATAAAGAATTCGGTAAGGAGCAGAAGAACCTTCTAAGAAAGATAGAAAAAAACAATCCTGATATTATTCTAGTAACAGGAGATATAATTGATAGAAGAAAATATAACCTAGATGTAACCATGATGTTTATTGATAAGGCAATAACCATTGCACCGATATATTATGTATCAGGTAATCACGAAGCATGGTCTGGGGAGTATGAGATAATTAAGCAGCGATTAATAAGTAGCGGGGTCCAGGTATTAGATGATTATAAAACTAATCTAATGAAAGATGGTGCTACCATAGAACTTATTGGTTTATCAGACCCAGATTTTTTGACTAACAATTATATAGAAGGTACAGATTCAACTAGGCTAGAGAGTCAATTATCAAAGCTATCTGATAAGCCAGGTTTTAAAATTTTGCTTTCTCATAGGCCAGAACTATTTGATATATATGCCAAGGCAAATATTGACTTAATATTTTCAGGCCATGCACATGGTGGCCAGTTCAGAATCCCGGGGATTGGAGGACTTGTGGCGCCAGATCAGGGACTATTTCCTAAATATACTAGTGGTGTTCACAGGCAGGAACAGTCCAGTCTTATTGTTAGTAGGGGGTTAGGAAATAGCATAGTCCCAGTTAGAATATTTAATAGGCCAGAGATTATAGTTGTTACTTTAAGTAATCTAACCTTGTAAATCATATATTGGTGATTATATAGAATTAATAACTATTGTATAGGTTTTTTAGTATTGACGGCAAGTTGAGAAATCAATAATCAAAGCATGCCAAGAACCCCGCGTACAACGCTTCTTGGCATAGCTTGTTCAGTGGGTTCTACTGCAATTTTGCAATCTGAAGGGTTGGTTAATCTTCCACGTCCCCCCTCAAATCACTTGGTCCTTTTTCTAAGCACCAATAA
>CAYUEJ010000052.1:0-1202 GCA_964442565.1 uncultured Candidatus Epulonipiscium sp. | reverse complement strand
GTTAGAATGTTTAATAGGCCAGAGCTTATAGTTGTTACTTTAAGCAATATATTTTTGCCTTAATAAGTCTTTCGATAATAGGTACATCAGCAGGTGCCCAGTTTAAAGAAAGCAGGTTTTCACGCCCAAGCCAAAGAAGGGCAGCGTGTTCCTTTGGGACCGGGATACCATCTACAAGAGTACATCTAGCAATATATAAATGAATAATAAAATCATCATATTCATGAATGTTCTCATCATAAAGATCTAAGAAGCGAATATGACAGCCCAGCTCCTCATATATTTCTCTTTCTATAGTTTGTGCAATTGTTTCGTTAGGCTCTATTTTACCACCAGGAAACTCCCAGTAATTAGATAGGCTCATTTTAGTTGAGCGGAGGGCACATAAGATTTCATGTTGGCTATTTTCTATGATGGCACCAACGACCCGAATAGTTTTTTTCATTTAAGACACCTCATTTGTAGTGTATCACAAAAACTATGTTATAGTATAGTGTCTAAATATGCAAATAAACTGAAGATATAGTATACTAGTACTATAATTTGGATAATTAATAAGAAGAAAGGGAGATACTATGGAAAATGGGCTGTATGAGAAGGTCTTAAATCATAAACAAAACCAGGACCTAGATATAAAGTCACACAAAAAAGTCAGAAATATAGATAACAGTGAAGTAGCCATGGCACTATCCATCACATACCAAAAGGCAATTCGTGAAAGTCTTTCAGGGCTATCTAATGAAATAGAACGGGCGCAATTTATTGAAAACCTAAATAAGACTATGGGGATAGATGAGTTTGTTTATGAAGATAAAAAGTACCAGGAGCTATTAGCGATACATGATGAGCAGCAGGAATTTGATATCCTAAATCAGTTTAGGCCAAAAACATCCATATCATCTAGCACTCTCTTTACCGGTAATTCTGGCCCTAGTTTAGAAAGTGAGCTAAAAAGAGAGATTAGAACGGCTGATGAAATAGATTTTCTAATATCATTTATCAAATTTAGTGGCCTCCGGCTTATTTATGACGATTTAGTTGAGTTTACAAAGAAAAAAAAACTAAGGGTAATTACAACATCCTATATGGGAGCATCAGATTATAAGGCCATACTTGAACTATCAAAATTACCTAATACAGAAGTGAAGATATCATATGATACAAAAAGAACTAGATTGCATGCCAAAGCTTATTACTTTGAA
>CAYUEJ010000051.1:0-9200 GCA_964442565.1 uncultured Candidatus Epulonipiscium sp. | reverse complement strand
AGTTGCGTTGCAACTAGTAACTAAGTAATAATTAAATAACTATGAGAGTAATCCCCATATGTCTTTAGAAAAATGGTTTCTAAAGACATATGGGGATTATTAGTGTATAGTATTAATATATATAAAAATTAGGTGGGTGTTAGAATATGAACAAGAATATGAGTAGGATACTATCAATAATAGCATTAGGAGGTCTGGTGTTTAGCACTAACTTAGAGGCAGCAACTTTAAAGGCTCTTAATCAAAATAATACTAACTTAGTACCCCTGCGTACAATTAGTGAAGAATTTGGGGCTATTGTAGATTTTAATAAGCAAAACAATAAAATTACTATTACCCAAAAGGAATCTATTATAGAAGCTACAATAGGAAGTAAAAGAGCTATGGTAAATGGAGCTAAGAAAGAATTGCAAGTAGCCCCACAGGTAGTACAAGGAACAACATATGTACCAATTCGTTTTATAGGAGAAGCATTGGGGGGCCAGGTAGATTATCAAAAAGGTATCCTAAATATTGCCTTGAATGGGGATACTAAGGAATGGAAACTAGAAACAATATCAGCATTACCTAAGGCTCCGGCTTCCAGCAATAGTTTTAGCAAGGGAAGTACAACAGTTAACGGTAAAAGGGTAACTTACGCCACAGTCAATATGAATGACCCTAATGTAAAAGTAAAAATAGCCACAGCTGGCAATAAAGTAACACAGGCAAGCCCACTTAGAACACTTGCATCAGGGGCGAAAGTAGGGGTGAATGGAACTTATTTTGCAGCCTATAATGGAGATACACCACTGCCAGATGGAACAATTGTATCTAATGGGAAGGTATTACATATAACAGATATAGGTTCTACAATCGGGTTTACATCTGATAATAAGGTGTTAGTTGACTTTGTACAAACTCGTGTACAAGGATATATTAACGGAGATGAAAGCTGGAATAGTTACAGGGTTAATCGCCCAACACCAGATACAAGTACAAATATTCTCTACACACCAGAATATGGGCAAAATATACCACTTGCAAATGGATGGTCGGCGGTGGTATGTATAAATGGTAAGGTAGAAAAAATAGTTAATCAGCCAAGACAAGTCCCATCTAACGGCTTTATATTAGCAACAACTAGGCCAGGCAACTTTAATATAGGAGACTCCGTAAGATATAAAACAACATACCAGACAACCCACACACAAGCATCAGAGTGGGATAATGTAGTTTATGCAATTAGTGCAGGGCCTAGCCTAAGAATTAACGGGCAAAAAACAGGTGACCCTAAAAATGAAAGTTTTACTGAAGCTAAAATATTAAATAATGTAGCCCAGCGTACATTTATAGGGGTTAAAAATGATAATACACTTATGATAGGAACAGTTTCAGCAAGTGTTAGCCAGCTCAAAGACATAGTAAATCAATTAGGGCTTAAAAATGCTATGTGCCTAGATGGTGGTGCTTCATCAGGATTATATTATAACGGTAGCTATTTAACATCACCAGGGCGAAATATAAGTAATAGTATTAATTTTTATTAGCTAAAGGGAGATTGATATGGGGACTCAGAGATTTAGGAATAGGTACACATTAATGTCGCTTATAGTTGTTTTTGGAATTTGTTTGAGTGTAATATATCTTCATCTCTTATCACACAACAAAACACAAGAGATATACCTTGCACAAACTGAAAAAACTATTATAGAATTAAAAAAGGATTTTATAAAAGATACAGTCAACAATATGTTTTTGGAGATAGATAGTTTAAGGGAAACAAAATATAGCAATTATGAGAAAAATACACAATCTAGGCAAAAAAGATTCCAAAGAGAATTTGATTTAACAGACGAAGAATTTATAGCGTACTTTATAGATACATTTGAGGGTGAGCTAAATTCCAATATATGGACTGGGTTTTTATGGAATAGCGAAACAGAGGAAATATTATATAATACTCCTAATATAAAGGTTGAAACAATAGAAAAGACAATAAGTGACTTGCAGACTTCTTTATCATCCCATGCAGATATTGAAAAAAACAATATAAAAGGTATGTTTGGAGTAAGCAGAACGTTTATAGATGATTTAGTAAAAGATGAAATTGAGGATGTAATAAAAAACCGGAAGTTTTCCGGGGACTCTTATATATGGATTAATGAAATAATTAGCTATGAGGGTGGAAAGGATTACGCAATTAGAAAAGTTCATCCAAACTTAATATATACGGAGGGTGAATACCTATCCACGGATATGGAGGATATAAAGGGAAATCTCCCCTACTTAGAAGAGTTAGAAGGTATAAACAAACACGGGGAACTGTTTTTAAATTACTACTTTAAGAAACTAAATAGCCATGAAATAACAGAAAAGATTACCTATGCAAAACTATATAAGGATTATGATTGGATTATAGCAATGGGAATACATCTAGATGATATTGATGAGTATGCAAACGAAATAACAGAAAAGATATATTACCTAACAAGCGAATCCATTATACGACTATTAAGATATATATTTCTAGTTTTATTCGTAGGAATGATAATGCTATATTTTATAGATAAGAAGCGTTTTTTTACTTCAACAAAATTACTTGAAATGGAAGTAAATATAGATACATTAACGGGGGCACATAGTAGGAGATATGGTGAAAGGTGCCTGACTGATTATTTTAAAAAATATAAACTCACAAGCGAAAATGTAGTAATAATGGCGTTTGATATTGACGGATTTAAGGGGATAAATGATAATTATGGGCATGATGTTGGAGATATTGTCCTAAAAGAGATTGCAGCAACAATAGGGAATAGCATAGGAAGATACGATCAATTAATTCGCTGGGGTGGTGATGAGTTTATATGTATCTTCCCAGGTCTTAAAGAGCAGTATTTACTAGGGTATGGCAACACAATACTGGGGGAAGTTTCTAATATAGAAATACCAGTAGGGAGCGAAACAGTGGGTATAACAATTTCTATAGGGTTTTCTAGCTTTAGAGATAAGGATAACGATTACAATGAGGTTTTAAAAAGGGCAGACATTGCTATGTATAATTCAAAGCAGCAAGGCAAAAATAGGGTTAATATAAATTAATGTAAAACAAAAGTAAAGGATTTGAAACAGCATATGAAAAAACTAGTCATTGGAATATTAGCGCATGTAGATGCTGGTAAGACTACATTATCAGAAAGTATGCTTTATTTAAGCGGGAAAATACGAAAACTCGGTAGGGTTGATAAAAAAGATGCATACTTAGATAATTATGACCTAGAAAGGCAAAGAGGAATTACTATTTTCTCTAAGCAGGCTATGTTTGAGACAGGGAACACAAAGATTACCTTATTAGATACTCCGGGCCATGTAGATTTTTCAGCTGAAATGGAAAGAACATTGCAGGTTTTAGACTATGCTATTTTAGTTATAAGTGGCGCTGATGGTGTTCAAGGGCACACTAAAACACTATGGCGCCTACTTAGCATATATAATATACCGGTATTTATATTTATAAATAAAATGGATCAGGAAGGAACTAATAAGGAAGAGTTATTAAAGGAGTTAAAGAAGGATTTAGATGACAGGTGTACCGACTTTAATTATGAGGATGAAGATGGGTTTTATGAAGAGTTAGCTATGTCTGATGAGATATTAATGGAATCTTATTTAGATACCGGGGCCATAGGTATAAATCAAACTGCAAAGGCCATTAAAGAACGTAAAGTCTTCCCATGTTTTTTTGGATCAGCTTTAAGATTAGAGGGTGTGGAGAAGTTTATAAAAGATATTGAAAAATATACAACTATACCTGAATATCCAAATGAGTTTGGGGGAAGAATATTTAAGATAGCAAAAGATGAGCAAGGGAACCGCCTAACTTATATGAAACTTACTGGTGGAAGTATGAAAGTAAGAGATAGCATAACTAATGGCAGCTGGGAAGAGAAGATTAATCAGATTCGTATTTATTCTGGAGAAAGATTTGAAACAGTGAACGAGGTAAATGCAGGTGATATCTGTGCTGTAACAGGATTGACACAGACAAGGCCAGGTGCAGGACTGGGGATAGAGAAAGAATCAGTTAAACCATTACTAGAACCAGTATTATCTTATCAGATTTTATTGCCAGAAGATTATGACCCCAGAGTGATGCTTCCGAAGCTAAAGGAGATTGAGGAGGAAGAACCAGAACTACGCATTATGTGGAATGAAAATCTGCAAGAAATCCAGGCGCAAATCATGGGAGAAGTACAGGTAGAGATCTTGCAGAGTATTATAAAAGAGCGTTTTGGTGTTAGCGTAGAATTTGATAAGGGGAGCATTGTCTATAAGGAAACCATAGATAATAAAGTAGAAGGGGTAGGGCATTTTGAACCACTAAGGCATTACGCCGAGGTACACCTTTTAATGGAGCCGGCAGATTTAGCTAGTGGGCTTATTTTTGAATCAGATTGTAATGAAGATGTATTAGATAGGAGCTGGCAAAGGCTAGTATTATCCCATCTTAAAGAGAGAAAACATATAGGTGTGTTAACAGGGTCGGAGATTACCGATATGAAAATAACCTTAGTTGCAGGCAGAGCCCATAAGACTCATACCGAAGGTGGTGACTTTAGGGAAGCCACCTATAGGGCAGTGAGACAGGGGCTCAAACAAGCAAAATCCATACTATTAGAGCCCTACTATGAATTTCAATTGGAGATTCCAGGTAAAATGGTAGGCCGTGCCATGACTGATATTGAGAATATGCAGGGAATATACGAAATTGCACAAACAAGTGATGAGATGGCAGTCCTTACAGGGAGTGCCCCTGTTATTAATATGAGAAACTATCACACAGAGGTGATTTCCTATACTAAGGGGCATGGGAGATTATTTACCAGCCTTAAAGGATATGCGCCATGCCATAATGAATCAGAAGTCATAGAGAGAATAGGATACGACTCAGAAAGAGATATAGATAACCCAACAGGATCTATATTTTGTTCCCATGGGGCAGGTTTTTTTGTGGCTTGGGATGAAGTTAAAGACTATATGCATATAGAGGCCCAGCTCCAAAATCCAGAACCAAAGTATGAGGAAACATATAGCAAATCTAGTTCTAATAATGAATATTATATGAGCTTAGAGGAAATAGATGCAATTATAAATAGGGCAGTTAATGCTAATAAGGGTAGAAAATCATCATGGAAAAAGGATAAAATAATCAGAGGAGAGAATTTAGGCACCACCCGAAGAGCAAATCGCCCAAAAGAAACTGGGAAAGAATATTTGCTTGTAGATGGATATAATATTATATTTGCCTGGCCTGAGTTAAAAGAATTAGCAAGTGATAACATGGATGCTGCTAGGATAAAGCTACTTGATTACTTAAGTAACTATCAAGGGATAAAACAATCATGTGTTATTGTCGTATTTGATGCTTATAGGGTTGAAGGAAATCAAGCACAGATAATGGATTATCATAACATTCATCTTGTTTATACAAAGGAAGCCCAAACAGCTGATCACTATATAGAAAGATTTGTATACGATAATCATGGGAAGTATCATATAACCGTTGCAACATCAGATGCACTAGAGCAGGTTATTATAAGAGGGAAAGCCTCAGCCTTATTATCCGCCAGTGAGCTAAGGGAAGAAGTAAAAAGAACTTATAATATAATGATAAAGTCATATGAAGAGGGAAGGGTAATAGACCGTAATTACCTTATAGATACTTTGCCTATAGAAACAAAGAAGCAAATAGAAGAATTTTTGAAAACAAAACAATAAAAGGGAAAATGCAAAAATAGTTCACAATAAAAAAAGATTAAACACAAAAAAAGGCAATATTTTGTACAAAGGATTGATTGGAGTCCAATGTTGTGATATTATATAAAAGTATCAACCAATCAACTAAGGAGGAAGTAGAATGAAAAAGTTTTTATCAGTTTTATTAGTTTCAATGCTTGTATTAGCAACAATGGTAGGATGTAATAAAAAATCAGGGTACGAATTAGCCTTAATAACGGACATAGGTACAATTGATGATAAGTCTTTCAACCAAGGTTCTTGGGAAGGTGTAGAAATGTATGCAAAAGAGCACGATATTACATACAAATACTACCAACCCGCAGAAAAAACAACAGATGCATACCTAAATACAATTAGCTTAGCTATTGATGGTGGAGCAAAAGTAGTAGTATGTCCAGGTTACTTATTTGAGGAAGCAGTATATGAGGCACAAGATTTATACACAGATATTAAGTTTATCCTTTTAGACGGACAGCCTCATGATGCAGATTACACAGATTTTAAGATTAACGACAACGTATACTCGGTTTTCTATGCTGAGGAGCAAGCAGGATTCTTAGCTGGATATGCAGCAGTTAAGGATGGAAGTACAAAACTAGGATTCATGGGTGGTATGGCTGTGCCAGCAGTTAAAAAATTTGGATATGGATTTGTACAAGGTGCAGAATACGCAGCTAATGAGCTAGGTTTAACAGATGTAGATGTTAAATACCACTACACAGGTGGATTTGACGCAACACCAGAAGCTAAGGCAATGGCAACATCATGGTTTAACGAAGGTACAGAGGTAATATTTGCATGTGGTGGAGCAGTTGGTAACTCAGTAATGGCGGCAGCTGAGGATACTGAATCAAAAGTAATTGGTGTAGACGTTGACCAATCAAGTGAATCAGAGACAGTAATAACTTCATCTATTAAAATGCTTGCAAACTCAGTATACGATGCAATTGAAGCACATTATAATGATTCATTCCCAGGCGGACAAATCGTAACATTAGATGCTGCTGATTCAGGTGTTGGTTTACCAATGGAAACTTCAAAATTTGAAACTTTTAGCCAGGCTGACTACGACGCTATTTATGCAGAGTTATTAAGTGGCAACATTAAATTAGTTAATGATGAAGATGTAGAAGACGAAACACAAATTGAAGTTAGCATAGTTAAAGTAGAAGCAATTAATTAATTATTTATTAAAAAAAGGTGCTTCGGCACCTTTTTTATTTAGGAGGTACTCGTGGATTATATTATTGAAATGAACAACATTACAAAAGAATTTCCAGGAATTAAAGCAAATGACAATATCACCCTCCAAGTAAAAAAAGGCGAAATCCATGCATTACTAGGCGAGAATGGTGCGGGTAAGTCAACCTTAATGAGTGTATTATTTGGCCTATATCAGCCTGATGAAGGTCACATTAAAATTAGGGGAAAAGAAGTGCAGATAAATAACCCCCTTGATGCCAATGAACTTGGTATAGGGATGGTGCACCAACACTTTAAGTTAGTGCATAACTTTACAGTTTTAGAAAACATCGTCTTAGGTGTAGAAACTACAGAGCGTGGATATCTAAAAATGGATAAGGCACGTGAGAAAGTTGTAGAGCTAAGTCAGAAATATAATTTAAGAATTGAGCCCGATGCCCTTACTTCTGATATTACAGTTGGAATGCAGCAAAGGGTAGAAATATTAAAAATGCTTTATAGGGATAACGAAATCCTAATCCTAGATGAGCCAACAGCTGTTTTAACACCCCAAGAGATAGATGAATTAATGAACATAATGCTCACTTTAGTTAAAGAGGGTAAGTCGATTGTATTTATAACCCATAAGTTGGCAGAGATAAAGCAAGTGGCTGATAGATGTACAGTTTTAAGAAGAGGAAAGTATATCGGGGTTATAGATGTTAAAGATACAGAAGTAGAAGAAATGTCTGAAATGATGGTTGGTAGAAAAGTCAATCTAAATATTGATAAAGATAAATCAAAGCCAACAGAGAATATTCTTGAAGTTAAAGACCTATCTGTAAAATCAAAACGAGAAGGTCATAGTGAAAACATAGTTGATAATGTAAGTTTTAATGTTAGGCGAGGAGAAATAGTATGTATTGCAGGAATTGATGGAAATGGTCAAACAGAATTAGTTCAGGCAATTACAGGATTAGCTCCTGCAGATTCAGGACAAATAATAATAAACGGTGAAGATGTAACAAAACAATCTATAAGATATAGAAATACCCATGGATTATCTCATATACCAGAAGATAGGCACCGTCATGGCTTGGTACTTGATTATGATATAGCTGAAAATAGTGTTTTGCAACAATATTTTGAGCCGGAGTTTAGTAAGAATGGATTTTTAAGACATAATAATATAAACAAGTACGGTGAAAAACTTATAGAAGATTATGATGTTAGAAGCGGACAGGGCATTAAGACCCCTACTAGGAGTATGTCAGGTGGTAACCAGCAAAAGGTTATAATTGCTAGGGAAGTAGCAAGACAACCTGATATTTTAGTTGCTGTGCAGCCTACAAGGGGATTAGATGTTGGAGCTATTTCAAATATTCATAAGCAGTTAGTAGCTGAACGTGATAAGGGGAATGCTGTTTTATTAGTATCCCTTGAACTAGATGAGGTAATGAACTTAAGTGATAGGATATTAGTTATTTATCAAGGTGCTATTGTAGCATCATTAGATCCTGATGAGACTACGACTAGGGAACTTGGCCTGTATATGGCTGGTTCAAAAAGGGAGGGGTAATTATCAAAACTACAAATAATAAAAACAAATTTAAATTTGATTTAAACGTAGGGGTTGTATCTTCAGTTTTTGCAATATTAGTAGGGCTGCTTTTTGGATTCTTAGTATTATTAATTAGCAATCCCTCCCAAGCATTTGGTGGGCTTATGGCTATACTAACTGGGGCACTTACCCATGGAGCAAAAGGTGTTGGGCAAGTATTTTATTTTGCAACCCCAATTATGTTAACTGGGTTATCTGTTGGATTTGCATTTAAGACAGGATTATTTAATATAGGAGCATCAGGCCAGTTTATTGTTGGGGCTTTTGCAGGCATTTATACAGCAGTCGCAATTAAGCCTATGGGCTCTGGACACTGGATTATTGCCTTGCTTGCCTCATTTATTGCAGGTGCTATATGGGCATCAATACCAGGTTTATTAAAAGCATATTATAATGTACATGAAGTAATATCATCTATAATGATGAACTATATTGGTATGTATTTTGTAAACTATTTAGTTAGTAACAGTAGTGTTTTATTTGACCAAAAAAGGAATCAGTCAGTTCCAGTACCGGAATATGCCCAGATACCTAAGATGGGGCTTGATAAAATATTCCCAGGTTCTAGTATTCATGGCGGTATATTGATTTCTATTATAGCAGTAATCATAATTTATAT
>CAYUEJ010000050.1:1268-9302 GCA_964442565.1 uncultured Candidatus Epulonipiscium sp. | reverse complement strand
AAGCGACATATTATCAAAATGAGAATTAATTCTCATTTTGATAATATGTCGCTTTTTTAATAATATAAAATTAATTTAGGAACCCAATTAGGGGGGGGAAATACATAAAAACAGATTTAAATACTATTTTATTATAAAAAAGTTGGCACGTATCTTGCTATATATAATAAGTGAAAGAGTTAATGTAAATTCCGTTAAGAAAGGTAGATAAAAATGAAAGAAAATAAAATTATGAAATGGGTAGAGAGTACTGTAAGTAGAGATGAGAAACATGTAAAGGTAAGTGTGGAAGAATTCAACGTGGAGCAGGCAAAAAAAGTACGTGACTTCCATAAGAGCTTCCCACAATATACGGTAACACCATTAGCCCAGTTAGATGAACTTGCAAAAGAATTAGGAGTTAGTAAGATTTGGCTTAAAGATGAATCATATAGATTTGGTTTAAATGCATTTAAGGTACTGGGCGGGGCTTATGCTATTGGAAACTACTTAAGTGAGCATGTTGGAAAAGATATTTCCCAAATGCCTTTTGAAGAGCTAACATCAGAAGATACAAAAGCAAAATTAGGAGATGTTACTTTTGTAACAGCAACGGACGGAAACCATGGTAGGGGTGTTGCTTGGGTTGCCAACCAATTACGCCAAAAATCAGTTGTATATATGCCAAAAGGTTCAGCTCAAATGAGATTTGACAATATTGCAAAAGAAGGGGCACATGTTGAAATGAAAGACATGAACTATGATGATGCAGTTCGTCTTGCAAATAGTAATGCAGAAAAATACGGCTGGGTAATGGTGCAAGATACAGCTTGGGAAGGCTATGAAGATATTCCGCTTTGGATCATGCAAGGATATGAAACTATAATAGATGAAATAATGGAACAAATCGAAGAAAGTGGACAGGAATACCCAACACATATTATCCTTCAAGCAGGTGTAGGTTCATTTGCAGGTGCAATGCAAGGATATGTAGCAGCAAGATTTGGTAAAGATAGGCCAATTACAATTGTTGTAGAACCACATAATGCAGCATGCATATATAAATCAGCTTTAGAAGGTGATGGTGCACCTCATGCAGTAACAGGAATGCACGAAACAATTATGGCAGGTCTTGCATGCGGTGAGCCAAACACAGTTGGTTGGGGAATCCTTCGTGATTACGCAGATGCATATGTATCATGCGATGATGAGTTATCAGCAAGAGGAATGAGAATTTTATCTAGCCCACTTGGAAACGACCCAAGGGTTATTGCAGGAGAGTCGGGAAGTGTAGGACTTGGATTACTTAGCGCTGTAATGGAAAGAGAAGACTGCAAAGAGTTCACAGATGCATTAAAATTAGATAAAAACTCCAGAGTACTATTAATTAGCACTGAAGGAGATACGGATGTTGATGGATTTAAGAGCATAGTATGGGATGGAAGCAGCCCATATAAAGCACAATAATAAATAATATTAAAGGATAAAGAGTGGAGGAATAAATATGTTATCAGAAGAAAGAAAGCAACAAGCAATTGAGTTCGTACAAGATTTAATTCGTATCCCTAGTTACTCAGGTGAAGAGGGGGAAGTAGTAGAAGCAATTAAAAGAAACCTAGAAAAATTAGGTTATGACGAGTGTTTCGTAGATGAGTACGGTAACGTTATTGGCCGTATTAAGGGAAACAAACCAGGGAAAAGTATTTTATATGATGCCCATATTGACACAGTACCAGTTATTGACCCATCTGTATGGACACAAGACCCATTTGGCGGTGAGATTGTAGATGGGAAATTATACGGAAGGGGAACTACTGATATGAAGGGTTCATTTGCAGCAATGGCTATTTCAGCAGCATTCTTTAGCCAAGACGTTAACAAGGACTTTGAAGGAGATATTTATGTAGCTGGTGTTGTACATGAAGAGTGCTTTGAAGGTGTAGCGGCTAGAAAAATTAGTGAAAGAGTAAAACCAGACTACGTTGTAATTGGTGAAGCATCAGAGCTTAACTTAAAAATCGGACAACGTGGTAGAGCAGAAATCGTAGTAGAAACTTTCGGTGTACCAGCCCACTCAGCTAACCCGCATAAGGGCGTTAACGCTGTTTACCAAATGTCTAAAGTAATTGACAGAATTAGAAACCTAGAAATGACACACCAAGAAGGACTAGGTTACGGAATATTAGAACTAACAGATATTAAATCATCACCTTACCCAGGAGCTTCAGTTGTGCCAGACCACTGTAGAGTAACATATGATAGAAGACTTTTAGTTGGAGAAACAAAAGAAGGCGTATTAAAGCCAATCCAAGATTTACTTGATGAGATGCAAAAGGAAGATCCTACACTTAAGGCAAAAGTATCATATGCAGTAGGAGAAGAAAAATGTTACACAGGCAACATGATTGAAGGGGAAAGATTCTTCCCAGGATGGCTTTATGATGAAGAAGACGAGTTTGTTCAAAAAGCTTACAAGGCACTTAAAATTGCAGGACTTGATCCAGAGATTACTCAATACTCATTTTGTACAAATGGAAGCCACTACGCAGGTGAAGCTGGTATCAAGACTATTGGATTTGGCCCATCAACAGAAACACTTGCACATACAATAGATGAGCATATAGAGCTTGATAGCTTATATAAAGCAATGCAAGGCTACTACTTCATAAACAAGGTAGTGTTGGGCTAAATAGTCAAAGAAGGGAGTTTTTCAAGTTGGAAAAATTCGATGTGATTATTAAAAATGGATTATTGATAGATGGAACAGGAAATTCATCAGTAAAAACTGATTTGGGAATTATAGGAGACAAGATTGTATCCATTGGTAATTTGCAAGATTCCAGTGGAGAAACAATAATTGATGCAAGGGGTAAAGCTGTAGCGCCAGGGTTTATTGATACCCATAGCCACTCAAGTATGCCGCTGCTAAATGACTCCTACCTTTCACCAAAGATTCACCAGGGTATTACAACAGAATTAGTAGCGCAAGATGGCATGGGACCTGCACCAGTTAACGAAGAAACCTTATCCCCGTGGAAAAAAGCAATGAGGGGACTAGAGGGTGACTGCGATGTTGAGTGGACGTGGAGAAGCGTTGCAGATTATCTTGAGCTAATAGAAGGCTTAGAACTAAGCTCAAACATTGCCTATCTAGCACCCCATGGAAACGTAAGAATGGTTTCTATGGGGCTTGAAAATAGAAAGCCAAGCAAAGAAGAAATGAAGCTTATGCAAGAGAGTCTAGCTAAGGCGATGGATGAAGGGGCATTTGGAATGTCCACTGGTATGATATACCCACCATGCTGCTACGCTGATATTGAGGAGTTCATTGAACTTGGTAAAGTTCTAAATGAAAAAGGTGGCGTATTTGTTACCCACCAAAGAAGTGAAGCAGACTATATTTTAGATTCCATGGATGAGATTATTACTATAGGGAAAGAAAGTGGATGTAGGGTTCATTTTTCTCACTTTAAAGTAGGTGGCAAAAAGAACTGGGATAAGTTCCCGGCGGTTATGGAAAAGCTAGATAAGGCAAAAGAGGATGGTACGATTGTATCCCTAGACCAGTATCCATATGTGGCAGGTAGTACTATGATGAGCGTTATTCTTCCACCCTGGGTACATGATGGTGGTACAGATAAACTCCTTGAAAGATTAAAAGATAAAGATTTAAGAGAAAAGATGAAACAAGATATTGCAACAGGTATCCAGGGCTGGGACAACTTTGTGGATTTTGCTGGGCTGGAAGGTATTTTTGTTACCTTTGTTGGAACAGAAAAAAATCAAGATGTAGTAGGCAAGAGCCTAATTGAAGTAGGGGAAATAAGGAGAAAAGATCCACTAGATGCTATATTTGACGTTATTTTAGAAGAAGAAAATATAGTAGGGCTCGTAGATTTTTACGGAACAGAAGAGCATGTGAAAATGATAATGAGCAGACCAGAGCATAATGTATGTACTGATGGGATTCCAGGATCTAAGCCGCACCCGCGATTATACGGAGCATTCCCAAGGGTGCTTGGCAAATATGTAAGGGAAGAAAAACTTTTCTCCTTGGAAACGGCTATTCATAAAATGACAGGTAAGCCAGCACAAACTATAGGTCTTACAGACCGTGGTTATTTAAAAGAAGGGTTAGCTGCAGATATTGTAGTATTTGACCCAGATTCAGTTATTGATAAAGGGGACTACATTAACCCAAGTCAGTATCCACTTGGAATCGACTATGTGCTAGTTAACGGAAAGATTTTATTAAACGAAGGCAAACCAACGCCACAAAAAGCAGGTAAGGTTCTTAAGTTTGAACCCAGGTAAGGGAAAATCAACTAGGGGACGGGTCACAAGTTTAGCTAGTAACCGTCCCATTAAATAAAATTTAGAAAGGTGACTATAATGAGCGAACTAATGAAAACCATATCTTTTGAAAGACTTATTGATTTAACGATAGAGGATTACTATACAAAGGGAAAAATCTTTGAGATTGAGGAAAAGAATTTTTATAGAGGGGAAACAGGAAGCGCTTTAATAGGGGCAGCAGCAGGGCCACACACACAACTGGCACAAAATATACTAGTTTCTTATCTAACAGGATCTAGATATTTTGAAATGAAGACAGTTCAAGTAATTGATGGGAAAGATATGCAGGCTATGATTCCAAGACCTTGTATCGATGTTAAAAATGTTGGATACAACGTAGAATGGTCTACAGAGCTAACAGTTGAAGAAGCAACTTCAGAGTACATAAAGGCTTCTATCTTACTACAGGTGTTTGGAATTGAACTCGGGCTATCTGGTGTTAAGGATTTTATAATTAATGCTAGTATGGGTTATAACCTAGAAGGTATTAAATCAAAGAAAATCTCAGACTTCATTGATAACCTAAAAGAAGCTAAAGATACAGACACTTTTAAAGAATGCATTGAAGTTTTAAAAGCAAATATTCATAAGTTTAAAAAGTTTAAGTTAGAAGATATTGATGGGATTACATCACAAATAGCAGATTCATTCTCACTATCTACAATGCACGGATGTAAGCCAGAGGAAATATTAGCAATTGGAACTCACCTTTTAGATAATAAGAAAGTTAGCCTATATATAAAATGCAACTCAACCCTATTAGGATACGAAAATGTTAGAGAAGTTCTAGATAACCTGGGCTACGATGATATCGTTCTTAAAAGACAAGACTTTGACAATGACTTGCAATACGATATAGCAGTTAATATTATATCAAAGCTGATTAAACTTGGCGAAGAAAACCATGTAACATTCGGAGTAAAATTAACTAACACATTACCAGTATATAACTCAAGAAATGTACTACCAGGGGAGGCTATGTATCTATCGGGGAAACCTTTATACCCAATTGCTATAGGGGTGGCCAATATGTTAGCAACAACATTTGAAGGTAACCTTCATATTTCATTCTCAGGTGGTATAGATAAGCACAATATTATTAAAGTACTAGAGACTGGAATTAACCCAATCACATTCTCAACAATATTATTAAAGCCAAGGGGTTACATGAATACAAATAGTATTGCTAAAGAAGCAGGAACACTAAATGTAACAACAGGAAAGATTAACCTAGAAAAATTAAGTACATTAGCAGAAGAAGCAAAACAAGATAAGAACCATAAAAACAAAGGCGATGGCAAGGTACTTGAAGATACATTAACTGCATTTGACTGCTTTAAAGGAAAATGTGGAATCTGCGTTGATATTTGTCCAAACCGTGCAAATATGAAAATAACAGATGAAAGCTTTACATCAGCCTATCAAATACTGCATGTGGAAAACAGATGTAACGAATGTGGTAACTGTCAAACATTCTGTCCTAAGGGTGGTGCTCCATACTTTAAGAAGGTAACACTATATGCAGATCTAGAAGAATATAATGATTCCAAAAACCCAGGATTTGCAAAAGTTGGAGAAACAAAATTCCAGGTTAGAACAGAAGACGGTAAAGAGTATATTTATGACAGAGAAGAAAGCAAAGAAAAAACAGATATAGAGAAATTTATTGATACAGTTAACACAGACTATCCTTACTTAGTAAGATGGGATGAGAAAGGGAATGTACAATGATTATAGGTAATGGAAAGGTAATTACAAATGATTCATTAAGTACCTTTATAGAAAATGGGGCTGTACTAATTAAAGACAATATCATAGAAGAAGTAGGAGATTTTGAAAGTCTAAAAAAAGCATACCCAGATGAAGAAGTTATAGATGTAAAAGGCAGGGTAATTATGCCAGGAATGATTTGTGCCCATAGTCATATTTATAGTGCCTATGCAAGGGGTATGTCAGTAAGTAATCCAACTAGAGGTTTCTATGAGGTTCTTGAAAATCTCTGGTGGAGACTTGATAGAAACCTTACATTAGAAGATGTCAAGCTAAATGCCCAAACAACTTATATTGAATCTATACAAAACGGCGTAACAACTTTAATAGACCATCACTCTGGCCCTAACTCAGTAACAGGCAGTCTTTTTGCTATTGCAGATGCGGCAAAAGAGTTAGGGGTAAGAACATCTTTATGCTATGAAGTATCAGATAGAGATGGTAAAGACATTGCTATGAAGGAAATCAAAGAAAATATTGATTTTATTAAATCATGCCAGGCGGATGATAATGGGGATATGATTAAGGCTTTATTTGGACTTCATGCTTCTTTTACCATTTCAGATGAGACTCTTTATAAGGTAAAAGAATCCATGGAAGGAATCTCAAGTGGATACCATGTTCATGTAGCAGAAGGAATAGAAGATCAATATGACTCGCTAAAAAAATATGGTAGACGTGTAGTTGAAAGACTGCATGACTTTGGAATACTAGGTGGGCAAACTATAGCAGTTCACGGAGTCCATGCCAACCAAAGGGAAATCGAGATTCTAAAGGCAACAGACACAAGTGTGGTTCATAACCCAGCCTCCAATATGAATAATGCAGTTGGCTGCCCACCAGTTATATCTATGATAAGCCAAGGGGTAAGAGTTGGACTTGGAACAGATGCTTATACAAGCGATATGTTTGAATCTATGAAAGTGGCAAATATCCTGCATAGGCACCACCTATGCGACCCAACTGTAGGCTTTATGGAAACGCAGAAGATGCAATTTGAAAACAACCCCAAAATAGTAGGGAGATATTATGATAAGGCCTTGGGGGTACTAGAAAAAGGTGCATATGCGGACCTAATTACATTAGATTATGATCCACTAACACCCATGAACTCAGATAACTGGTTTGGCCACACCTTATTTGGTTTTTCAGGAAAAGCAGTTAATGACACTATGATAAATGGAAAATTTGTAATGAGAAATAGGGAAATTCAAACTGCAGATACAAAAGAAATAATGGCGAAATCAAGGGAAAGAGCAAAGCAGGTATGGAAACATATGTAATAGGTTTAGCGTAAAACTATAGACGGAGGGTAAGGATGAGTCAACAAGAAACAACAACAAATGCAGCACTTTTTGAACTAGACGGAAAGATAGGCATGGGGATGGCATTGCCATTATCATTACAGCACTTTGTAGCAATGATTGTTGGTAACGTTTTGCCAGCTATTGTACTATCAGGGGCAATTGGTTTATCAGCTGAAGAGACTGTAATATTAGTACAAGCAAGTATGTTTGTAGCAGCTATAGCAACGTTTTTACAATCAACGCCCATACTTGGTATTGGTGCAGGACTTCCAATTGTAGCAGGAGTAAGCTTTGCCTTTATTCCGACCTTTTTATCCTTAGGTACTAAGGCGGGGCTAGGTGCCCTGCTGGGATGCCAGTTAATTGGAGGGATTATAGCTTATATCTTTGGAATGTTTACAACAAAGATTAGAAAGTTTTTCCCACCAATGGTAACAGGAACTGTTATATTTACAGTTGGATTATCACTATATAAAGTAGCCCTAAACTATATGGCTGGAGGATTTCAGCCAACTGACCCAAGATACGGCGGCTTAGTGTACTGGGGAATTGCGTTTTTAACATTAATAGTTGTATTAGTTTGTAATATGTTTGGGAAAGGAATTGTAAAATTAAGTGCTAT
>CAYUEJ010000050.1:0-1258 GCA_964442565.1 uncultured Candidatus Epulonipiscium sp. | reverse complement strand
TGGATTTGTTGGAACACGCTTCAAAGATGTTAAGTGCTATCCTAATTGGTATAGTTGTAGGCTATATAGCAAGTTTGTTTGCTGGCATCGTATCATTTGCGAGTATTGGAGATGCAGCTTGGTTTACGCTTCCAAAGATTTTGCCGTTTAAATTAGAATTCCCTATTGCTGGTATTGTGGCAATTGGAATTATGTTTATAGTTAACGTAGTACAAGACCTAGGACAAATATCAGGGACAACAGTAGGCGGTATGGATAGGGAGCCAACAGAAAAAGAAATCTCTGGTGGTGTAAAGGTTAACGGAGTTGTAAGTTTCCTAGGTTCCTTTATAGGGGCGTTACCTACATCATCATTTGGTCAGAACGTGGGTATTGTAGCTATGACAAAGGTTGTTAATCTAAAGGTTATTAGAATAACATCAGCCCTCTTATTACTAGCAGGTCTAACACCAAAGTTTGCAGGTATTATGACATCAATTCCTCAGTGTGTTATTGGGGGGGCGACAGTATCAGTGTTTGCCCAAATTACGATGACAGGAATGAAGTTAATTACATTGGATGAAATGTCAGTTAGAAATAACACAATTGTTGGGCTAGGTGTTGCGCTAGGAATGGGAATTACACAAATTCCAGTAGAAGGACTTCAATATTTCCCAGAATGGTTTACAATGATATTTGCATCATCACCAGTTGTTCTTGCGGCTATTATAGTATTTGTTTTAAATATTATATTGCCAAAGAAAACTCTTGAAGAAGAACGAGCAGAGCGAGGAGCGTAGGTAATGAAGATAGTCATTAAAAACGGTATTATCCATGATGTAGGCGGAAGCTATAAGGCAGACTTAGTGATTGAAGATGGTAAAATTAAAGAGCTAGGCACTGGTTTGGAGACAAGTGCTAGCGTGGTAATTGATGCCAAGGGCAAAATGCTACTTCCAGGTGGGGTAGATGTCCATACTCATATGGATTTAGATTTAGGCAAATACAGGGCGGTAGATGATTTTCACTCAGGATCTATTGCGGCGGCCTATGGCGGGACTACTACTATTGTAGACCATATTGCATTTGGCCCTAAAGGCTGTAGCTTAAATCACCAGATTGATGAGTATCATAAGCTAGCTAAAAATAAGTCAATTATAGACTATAGTTTCCATGGTGTTATCCAGCATGTAGATGATAAGACCCTAAACGAAATGGAAAAGTTAGTGTCAGAAGGAATTACAAGTTTCAAATTATATATGACTTATGATTTTATGCT
>CAYUEJ010000049.1:6549-9364 GCA_964442565.1 uncultured Candidatus Epulonipiscium sp. | reverse complement strand
AAATACTGTCTCATCATTGGGGTTAATGTCACGTTTTCACAACCTTTACTGAATTTTTCCAAGTGTATAGTAGGGTTTACCTTCTGTTATAAGTACATTAACATATTTGCCTATTAAAGATGGGTCGCCTTTAAAGTGGACTATTGTACTATATTGGGTACGGCCACTTAAGATTCCTGGCTTATTTGTACTTTCTTTTTCTACTAAGACTTCTAGGGTCTTGTTTTCGTATTCTTTCATCTTTTTATATACTGTCTTATCTACTACTTCCATTAAACGGTCAAAGCGGTCACTTATAACTTCTTTAGGAACTTGTTCTTCCATTATAGCTGCAGGTGTCCCAGTACGTTTAGAATAAATGTATGTAAAGGCACTTTGGAATTCTACCACCTCTACAATATCTAGTGTATCCTTAAAATCTTCTTCTGTTTCACCTGGGAATCCCACTATAATATCTGTTGTGAGTGAAATATCAGGAATAGCTGCCTTAATTCTATTAACAAGATCTAGGTAGCCTTCTTTTGTATATCTTCTTCTCATTTCAGTAAGAACCCTGGTGCTTCCAGATTGGATTGGCAGGTGTATATGTTTACATACCTTATCACACTCAGCCATAGCCTTAATTAAATCATCGCTTAAATCCTTTGGGTGGGATGTCATAAAACGAATTCGCTTTAGGCCTTCTATTTTATTAATCTTTCTAATAAGCTCAGAAAATGTTACCGGATTCCCTAAAGTCTGGCCGTAGGAGTTTACGTTTTGACCTAAAAGTGTAATCTCTGTTGCCCCATCTGCTACTAAGTGCTTAGCCTCTGTGATAATATCCTCTACTTTTCGGCTTCTTTCTCTTCCCCTTACATAGGGTACTATACAGTAGCTGCAAAAATTATTGCACCCCTGCATAATATTAATAGAAACCTGGGCTTCATTTCGCCTAGTAGTCGGTACATATTCTACGAATTCCTCGTGTTTTTCCCAAATATCAATAATAGAGTCTCCTGTTTCTAATCTAGCTTGTAAGAGCTCAGGGAACTTATATAGGTTAAATGTTCCAAAAATAATGTCTACATGTTTGTGACTTTTTTTAAGTTCTGCAATAACTGTATCTTGCTGCATCATACATCCGCATAGGGCAATAATTAAGTTTGGGTTCTTTCTCTTAGCAGCTTTTAAATGTCCTAGATTACCATATACTTTTTGTTCGGCATTTTCTCGTACACAGCATGTATTATATAGAACAAAGTCAGCATCATCTTCCCTATCACCTTTAATATAACCAATTTGTTCTAAAATATCTTCTAACTTTTGAGAGTCATTGACATTCATCTGACAACCATAGGTAGAAATAACATGTTTTTTTCTCCTACCTGTACGAGCAAATTCCTCATCATTTATTCTTCTTAGTTCTTTTATAATTTCTTCTTGTCTTTCATGCTCAGTTTTATGCATGGCACTTCCTCCTTGTTTTCCAGTACACCCTATTATACCAAACTATGAGCAATAAGAAAGCTAAAAAGGTTCCAATCTATTAGTTCCTAGCAATTATATAAAATGTGTACCCTAGGTATAATAAAACTAAGAGAATTCCTTCTGGTTTGGAAATCTTCTTTTTTATAATTCCAAACCAGTAGGTTAATAGTGTAATTCCAAATAAAAATATCATATCTGTTAATATCTTGGGTTGTATTTGTATGGGGCTTATAGTTGATGCTATACCTAGGACGAATAATATATTAAATAGGTTTGATCCTATTATATTTCCTAATGCTATATCACTTTCTCCTTTGCGGGCTGCAACAACAGAGGTTACAAGCTCTGGTAGGGATGTTCCAATTGCAACTATAGTAAGGCCTACTAATGTTTGACTCATGCCAAATTGTAATGCTATTGATGTACTACTTCTTACTACAAGCTCTGATCCAAACAATATTCCTGCTAGACCTACTACACCAATAACTATACTCACGGGTATAGTTTTAGCTAATATAACATCATCAGATGATTGGGTATCTTCATCTGGCGACATTGCCATTTCAACTAAGTGATAGATTAGAACACTAAATACCGCAAGTAATATCAAACCATCTGCCCTACTTAAGGTATTAGTAGATGCACTTCCTAATACTATATCATTTCCTAATATATATAATACGGCTGTGGCTAATATCATAAATGGAAACTCTTTGGCTAAGGTTTTTGCTTTTATATTTATCGGCTTAATTATTGCTGCTATCCCTGCTACAACAAGTAGATTAAAAATGTTTGAGCCGACTATGTTGCCGGCTGCTAGTTCGCTAGAGTTTTTTAGCGCTGCATTTATACTAACGGCGGCCTCAGGGGCGCTTGTCCCAAATGCAACTATTGTTAATCCTATTAACATTGATGGTATTTTTAGCCTCTTGGCAACAGAGGCTGAGCCCTCCACAAATAAGTCTGCCCCCTTAACAAGCATTGTAAAACCAATTACTAACAATAGATAATTCATACTACTCCTCCTAAAATGTGATTGAAATATACTTATGTATACATTTAAAAGCATTAAAAAAGAGCAAGCCCTTAGTTAGCGCACAATAAATGTACTAACTAAAAGTCTCGCCCTTTTGACATCAAAAGTAAATAGATCCAGGGTTTCCCCGTGCTGTTGAATCTATTTTTATGCTACTCCCCCTTAATTATTATGTTCATATTATCATAATTCGACATATTTAACAATAACTTTTAATAATTATTATGCATCCAATGTAAATTTATCAATCATAGTTACTAGATTGCCTATTTCTGGCTTACTCATTTGGGCATCAGCTTCTACAGCTAT
>CAYUEJ010000049.1:1392-6539 GCA_964442565.1 uncultured Candidatus Epulonipiscium sp. | reverse complement strand
GATCATCTGTAATTAGTGATGAGAAGATGATAACAGGTAGGCCAGCTAATATAGGATGTTCTTTTATCATTCTTGTTAGCGTATGACCATCCATTTGTGGCATTTCAATATCTGTAATCATAACATGAACATCTTGGGTGAAATCCTCTTTCTTTTCTTCGGCAAGTTTTGATAAAAAGGTATATGCCTGCTGCCCATCATCAAAAAATCTCATGTTATTATAGCCAGCTTT
The DNA here is from genome assembly GCA_964442565.1 of uncultured Candidatus Epulonipiscium sp. Taxonomy (GTDB): domain Bacteria; phylum Bacillota; class Clostridia; order Lachnospirales; family Cellulosilyticaceae; genus JAAYSX01. Next base: position 6,307 of record CAYUEJ010000049.1, on the reverse strand, counting down.
AGTTAAGGTATTTTTGATTAATTCCCTTATTAAGGCTGAGTCATCCGCTAATACTAATTTTACATGAGAGCGATTGCGTTTACTAATCTCAGATATCTTACTCTCAGTTATACCAACATCTGGGTTTATATCTGTTACTATCTTCTCAAAATCTAAAAGTAATATAATACGGTTTTCAAACACAACATTACCTATAATTAAGTCATTACTTGACATATGCTCTGGTTTTTTTATATCTTTCCAACCTATGCGATGTATTCCTACCATATCATCAAAAGTGAAGCCCACTTTAGTCTGATTAAATTCACAGATAATAACATTAGAATTTTCTCGCACATGGTTTTCTTTATCTAATACATATTTTAAATTAACTAAAGTAAGCACTTCGCCCCTTGATAATGTAAGACCTGCAACCGACGGTGGGGTCAATGGCAGTTTTGTTAAATTATCAATTTCTAATACTTCTTTCACCTTTATGACATTAATACCATAATGCTTGCCATTGATTATAAATTCCAATATCTCAACTTCACCTGTACCTGTTTCCAACAATATCTCAGTATCTATATCAATCACCACTTTCTTATAATAACTTGTATTTTATACTATTGTATATATTATACCAATAATACCATATACTTTTCAACCTTATTTTATAATTGTGGCATCGTATTATTTATAATTGACTTTGCAGCATCCTTAATCTCCTGGTATCCTGTACATCTACATATATTCGAGTCTAACCATTCAGCTATAGTTGCATCATCTGCATGTGGGTGTTTTTTAGATAGGGAGTGGCAAACCATAAGAAATCCCGATGTACAATACCCGCATTGAAAGGCCCTTTCTTCTACAAATGCCCTTTGAACGGGTGCATCCATTAGTCCCTCTACTGTCATGATTTTTTTATCTATTGCTTCTACTGTAAGTGTTAGGCATGATTTTATAGGCATATCATCTATTAATAGGGTGCAGGCACCACAATCCCCATTTTCACAGCCAGGCTTTACCCCTGTAAGGCCTAGTTGGCTTCTTAATGTAAAAAGTAATGTATCCGATGGTTTTGCTATAACATCAACCCCTTCACCATTGATATTTAAACTTATTAGCCTACTCCCTTTTATAGCTAACATTTAGTTCCCCTCCTTAAAATTATCTAAGACAGTATCTATTATATGATATAGCATAAACTTTTTATAAGCTTTTGATCCGCACAAATCTTCCTCAATTTTATTTTCTATAATAGAAATTGCTTCTTGTATTTTCCTTTCTTTTGGGAGAATATCGGCATTTAATATTTTTTCTAGTTTATAGGATCTAAATGGATAGCTTGAAAGGCCACTAAAAGATATATTAATATTATCCTTATCCTTAAGGGATACCATGCTAATTAGTGGATAGTCTATGGTTTCATTTTTTGTTCTTTTAACATGTAAATGGGGGAGAGATAAGAAATCTTTATGCACAATAAATTGCAGGACTAATTCCCCAGGGTTTAATTGTAATGTTTGGCTAAAGACATCCTTTAATAATTTTCTCTTTTGCCCTTCGGTGTCCGCGATAATTACCTCAGCATTACTTACCAAAAGTGCCAATATAGCCTCTTTATATATAATAGTACCACAAACATTCCCACCCATGGTTATCTTCCCTTGCATGGTATGATCAGCTATTCTTTTTACGGCCATACTAAGGAGTGGAAATAGATTCTCCTGCGCAATTCTACTAAGGGTTACACCAGCCCCTATTATTAAATAATCATCCTCTATTTTATACTTATTGCACTCAACTATACCCTTAATATCGATTACTGCCTCAGTGTATACATTATTCATTCTTGCCATACTTATAAATTCACTGCCACCACCATAGTAAATTGGCTTTTTCCCAAGTGAACTTAGCTCATGGAATAATTCTGTTGCTTCTTTTATGTTGTCGGGCTTGTAGTATTCAAAATCAAATCCTATCATCTTGACCTCCTGTTACAGTTTCCCATATTGACTCTGGTAAAATCGGTATCCTATGGAAATCCTTATTTGTTGCAAGTTCTATGGCTGAAGTGAATGCAGCGGGAATGCCAAGTATCCCGTGTTCACCTATACCTCTTGCCCCAAAAGGTGCATCTAGCTGTGGGGTTTCTATAAAATCTACAATATACTCTGGTTGTTCACCAAAATGCATTACTTTATAAGTTCTTATAGATGTATCTTCTAATACGGCATTCTCATCATATATAAATTCTTCCCTTGTGGCTAAGCCAAGCCCCATACTCATACCACCCATTATTACGCCTGTAGCCATTTTGGGATTTATAACTTTACCAGCATCTATCACTGTTATTGCCTTTCGTAATCTGTATGTGTGTATTTTAGGATTATATTCAATCTCTACCCCCTGTGCCCCAACAGTCCATGAAACACCAGACTTACCTTTCCCGGTATCTGGGTCTAGGGGCAGTAATTTCTTCACGATATAGTTGCCTCTACCCATTAACTCACCATATATTGATGAGCCTCCTTCATACTGATAACCGTGGACTATATCTTTAAAATCAATAGATATACTTGGGTCATCTATAATAAATACACGTTTGCTTTCTATATCCAAATCCCTTGCCTTGCATTTAAATATTATAGATGCTACTTCCTTGACTTGCTGGATAAAATCTTCACAAGCATCTATTGCCGCATTACCTACCATAAATGTTGACATACTTGCTACTGTCTTCCAGTGCTTTGGGGTAGTTCTAGTATTGACATCCATATAGACATGAATATCGTCTATGGCCATCTTTAACTTCTCAGCAATGATTTGTCCTATGGTACTTTTCATCCCTGGACCTATCTCCACAGCACCAAAGTTTGCATTAATACTTCCATCTTTATTGGAGGTCAATAATACACCAGAGCCAGCATCTGTAGGGCTACTTGAAGTTTTCCAAAAACAACTTATACCTTTTGATATAATTGTCCCCTCATCGGTTTCTAGTCTTTTGCCATTGTCCCAATCAATTAGTTCTTTTAAAGTTGATATACACTTATCTAGGTCTCCTGTATTGCTAAGTGTTATCTTATTTTGTGTTGGTGATAGGTCTTCTTCATTAATGGCATTTATCCTGCGTATTTCAAATGGATCCATTTTTAACTTTTTAGCTAGTCTATTTAAGGACATTTCAACAGCAAAAGTACTTATACCATGTCCAAACCCACGGTAGGATGTGGCATAGATGTGGTTTGTGTATACGCAGTAACTATCACAGTGTATATTATTAATATTGTATGGCCCTGAGCAATCTGTAGCAGCAGCCCTAGCCATATTGGGAGCTGTGTTTGCATAGGCCCCGCTATCCACATAATATACTGCCTCCATAGCCATAAGTTTACCATCTGATGTGGCCCCCACCTTAATAGTACCTTCAGCTCCTAACTTTGAGGGGGCTGTATTAATATCCTCTTCCCGAGTATTAGCTATAGTTACCATCTTACCACCTACTGCCCGGCTTGCAAGGTATGCTAAAATTTCTATTGAAACAGAGGCTTTCCCTCCAAAAGCACCACCAACTAATGGTGTGTGCACAAGAACCTTGCCTTCTGCTATACCATATACCGTGCTTAACTCTTCTTTCACCCCAAAGGGTGCCTGGGTTGATGTATATATATCTACTGTACCATCTGGTGAAATTTTAGCTTTAGCATTACGGGTTTCCATAGCTAAATGGTCTGATTGTGGCATGGTAAAGCTATATTCGGCTATAACATCACACTGCTTCCATGCTTTCTCCATATTGCCTTTCCTGATTTTGACATGGTTACAAATATTAGAACCAGCTATGGGAACTACATCTGGGCTTGGGCAGGTATACTGGGCTAACTTCTCGTGAACTAGCGTTGGATTCTTGCTAATGGCATCCTTAATAGAATTAACTACAGGCAGTGGCTCATATTCCACTTCTATTAGAGCTACAGCAGCCCATGCCTGGGCCTCAGTAGCTGCTACAACCAATGCAACTGGCTCACCAAAGTACCTTACTCTATCCTTTGCTATGGGGGGCCTATCATTTATCATGTTACCTGCAAGTACATGATAATATTCCCCGGTTATGACAGCTTTAACACCCTTAGATGCCTTAGCCTTACTAATATCTATATTCTTTATAAGTGCATGTGCATGTGTTGATACAAGTATCCTAGCATGCAAGCTTTCGTTAAAATGGATATCCCCAGTATACTTTGCATTACCCGTAACCTTATCCCATGCATCTTTCCGTATTGTACTTACTCCAGTTTGCTTTTTATGCCCCATTGCCAGCCTCCATAATAATAATTTCTTATTTTCATGGCGTAGTATTTCCAATTTTGTTTTTTTTATACATTTTGGCGAAAGAAAAGAGGCTAGGGAAGGATTAACCCCCACTAGCCTTTTATATAATAGAAAAGTTTCTACTTTCCTTACATGTTTGCTAAAAGTCCTCTTACAAGAGCTGTAAACTTAACTTTAGCTTTTTGTGATGTTTCTACTACCTCATCATGGTTAAGAGGCTGATCTAGAATTCCTGCTGCCATGTTAGTCATGCATGAGATTCCAACTACTTCTATTCCGCTATGAACAGCTACTATAACCTCAGGCGCTGTACTCATCCCTACTGCGTGGGCACCTAGGGTGCGTACCATACGAACCTCAGCAGGTGTTTCGTATGTTGGACCACTCATGAACGCATATACACCTTCTTTTAAGTCAATATCTTTATCCTTTGCAACCTTACGGGCTACTTCCCTAAGCTCTGGACTATATGCAGTTGATAAATCTGGGAAGCGAACGCCAAAGCTATCCATGTTCTTTCCTATAAGCGGGTTGGAACCTGATAAGTTAAGATGGTCTGAAATTAGCATTAAATCACCTGGGGTAAAGCTAGAAT
>CAYUEJ010000049.1:0-1360 GCA_964442565.1 uncultured Candidatus Epulonipiscium sp. | reverse complement strand
GCCCCTGCTGCGTTAGTAACTATAATTTTTTCGATTCCCATTCTCTTCATTACGCGAATAGCATAGGTAACGTCTGCCATAGGATAACCTTCATAGTAGTGGAATCTCCCCTGCATAGCAACTACAGTCTTTCCTTCTAACTCCCCAACTACCAGTTGCCCCTCGTGACCTTCTACAGTTGAAACTGGAAAGTGTGGTATCTGCGTATAAGGAATCTTATCACTGCCCTGAATCTCATCTGCAAGGTCCCCAAGACCTGATCCTAATATTATAGCTATTGACGGCTTATGTTTTGTTTTGTTTATAATATAATCTGCTGACTCTTGAATATTATTAATTAATTTTTCCATTTGTATATCTCTCCTAAATTTTATTATTTTATTATTTTTTAATTAAAGATAAAAAGCTCTCTCCTACCGGAATACGTGCTAATCCGAAGTTTTCACATATTGTTTGCCCTATATCTGCAAATGAACTTCTTGTTTTCATATCAATATTTTCTTTTATATTGTTACCATAAACTATAAGAGGCACATATTCTCTTGTATGATCTGTACCAGGGAAAGTCGGGTCACATCCGTGGTCTGCTGTAATTAAAAGAACATCATCTTCATTCATACTAGATAAAATCTCAGGTAGTCTAGCATCAAATTCCTCTAAAGCCTTCCCGTAGTTTACATAATCATTACGGTGCCCGTATTTCATATCAAAATCAACTAGGTTGGTAAAAATAATCCCCTTAGAATCCTTTTTCATCTCATCAATAGTAATATCAACACCTTCCATATTACTTGATGTATGGATGGCTCTTGTAATTCCCTGAGATGCAAAGATATCCTCGATTTTTCCAATACCGATAACATCTAAATCTGCTTCTTTAGCATAATCAAGTGTTGTTTTATGAGGTGGCAACAAGGCAAAGTCCCTGCGGTTTGCTGTCCTTGTAAAGTTACCATCTGTTCCCTCAAATGGGCGGGCAATAACCCTAGCAACTGCATGCTCATCCTTTAGCATTTCTCTTGCAAGCTCACACATTTTATATAATTCTTCTAGGGGAATTATATCTTCGTGGGCTGCTATTTGAAAGACACTATCAGCAGATGTATAAACAATAGGCATCCCTGTTTCCACATGCTCTTGTCCTAGTTTTTCGATGATTTCAGTACCTGATGATGGATAATTAGCTAGTGAGCCTCTACCAATTTTAGACTCAAACTCATCCATAACATCCTTAGGAAAGCCATTAGGATATGTTGGGAAGCCATCCTTGGTGTGGATTCCTACCATCTCCCAGTGACCTGTTGTTGTGTCTTTACCCATGGATAACTCCGCAAGTCTTGCATAGTTTCCTTTAGGGTTT
>CAYUEJ010000048.1:0-9382 GCA_964442565.1 uncultured Candidatus Epulonipiscium sp. | reverse complement strand
ATTCCAAAATCAACAAAAATGGCTATAAATGAGCTGCAAAATAATGGGATATATACTGCTATAGCTACAGGCAGGGGGCCGGATGAAATGTTATGGGTAAGAGATGAATTAAATATTAATTCATATGTAGCCATAAATGGCTCCTATGCAGTGTTTGAAGGGAAGGAAATTTATTTAAAACAAATGGATATGGGAGAGGTAGTGGGCCTTGTGGATACAGTTAAGGAAAATGACCACTCTATGGCATTCATAGCCCATGATGACACATGGTCACTGCACAGGGATCATCCCTCGATGATCAAATGCCTTACAACTTTGCAAATGGAGTATCCACGCACAGATTATCAGCTTCACATGAGCCGAAATATAAACCAGGCTGTAATATATAGTGAGGAGCACCAAGATGCAATGTATAAGGCGGCTCATCCTAATATAGAATTTATAAGATTCCATGAGTTTGGAATGGATGCAATGCCAAAGGGGAACTCTAAGGCAATAGGAATTCAAAAAATAATTGAAGCAGCAGGATTTAAAAGAGAAGACACCTATGCATTTGGGGATGCCCTAAATGATATGGAAATGCTATCTTTTGTTGGATTTGGAGTTGCTATGGGGAATAGTATTCCAGAGATAAAAAAGGTGGCAGATTATGTTACAACAGCAAATAACAATGATGGGATTTGGAATGCTTGTAAACAATTGGGGTTATTAAAATTAAAAGCAATATAAAGGGAGGAAAATGATTATGGAGAATTTTGTATTTCAAAACGGAACAAAGATTATATTTGGTGAAGACACAGAATCGCTAGTTGGGGCTGAAATGAATAAGGTAGGAAAAAGAATATTGCTTCATTATGGTGGGGGGAGTATAAAAGAGAGTGGACTATACGATAGAATTATAAAATCCCTTAAAGAAGCCAACCTTGAGATAGTAGAACTTGGGGGAGTTAAACCTAACCCGAGATTAAGCCTAGTGGAAGAAGGTATTAAATTATGCAAGGAGCAGTATATAGACTCAATATTAGCCGTAGGTGGTGGTAGTGTTATAGACTCTGCAAAGGCAATTGCGGCGGGGGCTGTGTATGATGGTGATGTTTGGGATTTCTACACTGGTAAGGGTGAGATAACTAAGGCTCTATCAGTGGGAGTGGTTTTAACTATTCCAGCAGCAGGAAGTGAGTCTAGTGGGGCTACTGTTATAACTAATGAAGACGGCTGGTACAAAAGAGGGGCAGGGTCAGAAGTTTTAAGACCACAGTTTTCAATTTTAAATCCTGTTCTTACCTATACACTGCCAGATTACCAAACATCATGCGGTGTTGTAGATATGTTTGCCCACATACTAGAGCGTTATTTTACAAATGTACAAAATGTAGATCTTACAGATAGAATGTCTGAGGCAGTTATGAAAACTATTATAGATAATGCGCCTAAAGTATTACAAAATCCTACAGGATACGATGCAAGGGCAGAGATTATGTGGGCAGGGACACTTGCTCATAACGATTTATTAAGCACTGGAAGAATCGGTGACTGGGCAAGTCATGATATAGAGCATGAGATTAGTGGGATATATGATATAGCCCATGGGGCAGGACTTGCTATTGTCTTCCCAGCATGGATGAAGTATGTATATAAACATGATATCCCAAGATTTGCCCAGTATGCAAACAGGGTATGGAATGTAGATATTAACACCTTTAACCTTGAAGAAACAGCACTAGAAGGTATAAAGCGTACCAAGGAATTCTTTAAGTCTATTGGGATGCCAGTAAGTTTAAAAGATGCTGATGTTCCAGTGGACCGTATCCCAGAAATGGCTAAAAAAGGCGCCGAAAATGGGCCACTAGGACAGTTTGTGCCTTTATACGAAAAAGATATTGCAGCAATATTAGAATTAGCAGAGAAATAATCTCTAAAAGAAGGAGAGTAAGATGAAGATAACAAAAGAAGATGTTTTAAAAATAGCTGAAATAGCTCATTTAACTCTTACAGAGGATGAAGTTGTAGAGTTTACTAGTGACCTAGAACAAATTGTTGCCTTTGCGGGGCAGCTAGGGGAGCTAGATACAACAAGTGTAGAAGCTAGTAAGGATGAGCCTTCCTTATTTAACGTACTTAGAAAAGACGAGCTTAAGCCATCTATGGATAAAGACGAACTCTTAGCTAATGCACCACAGTCAAAAAATGGGTGTTTCTTTGTACCCCAAATAGTAGATTAAATAGGAGGAAGAAAATGGAGTTATTTTCAAAAACAGCACACCAACTCCGCGATATGCTTAGAAGTGGAGAAATTACAAGCAAGGAGTTAGTTGAAGCTCACTTTAACAGAATAGATTCTGTAGAAGATAAAATTAAGGCCTATATTACCTTAGATAAAGAAGGGGCCCTTAGAAAGGCCGAGGAAATAGATGCAAGATTTAAGGCGGGTGAAAAGCTAGCAGACTTAGCTGGTATACCTATGGGAATTAAAGACAATATTTGTACAAAAGGCGTAAAGACTACTTGTGCATCCCGTATGTTAGAAAACTTTATCCCGCCATATAGTGCAACAGTTATAGAAAAACTAGAAGAGCAAGGTGCCATTATGCTAGGTAAGTTAAACATGGATGAATTTGCTATGGGTGGATTTACTGAAAACTCATACTTTTATCCAACTAGCAATCCGTGGGATACTGATAGAAATCCAGGCGGAAGCTCAGGCGGAAGTGCAGCAGCATTAGCAGCAGGAGAAGCAGTTTTCTCACTAGGGACAGATACGGGCGGATCAATAAGGCAACCAGCCGCAAGTTGTGGGTTAGTTGGGATGAAACCAACTAAGGGTATTGTATCAAATTATGGTGTTATACCTTATGCGCCTTCATTTGACCAAACATCTACAATGACTAAAGATGTTACAGATATGGCATTAGTTTTAAATGCTATTGTAGGACATGACCCTAAGGATTCCACATCAATCCCAAGGGACTACCCAGACTATACAAAGGCCCTTACTACAGATATTAAAGGAATGCGTATAGCAATGCCAACAGAATATTTTGGAGAGGGATTAGATGAAGAGGTAAAGGCCTCAATCTTAGTGGCAGCAGAAAGATTAAAAGAAATGGGAGCAGTAGTTGAGAAGGTGTCAATGCCCTTTGTAAACAATGCACTTCCTATTTATTATATTATTGCCTGCGCAGAAGCATCATCAGCCTTAGCACGTTTTGACGGTGTAGCATATGGGCATAGGGCTAATGAGTATACAGATGTAGATAGTTTATTTAGCAATTCAAGAGGGGAAGGATTTGGGACAGAGGTAAAGCGCCGCATTATGCTAGGTACCTTTGCCCTAAGCTCAGGTAATATTGACTCATATTACAAGAAGGCACTAGAAGGGGCTAAGCTTATTAAAGATGAGCATACGAAAATCCTTGAAAAATATGACCTGATATTAGCTCCTACGACACCAACTACAGCACTAAAGCTTGGGGAAAAACATGAAAATCCAGTACAAGCTTACCTAAATGATATTTACACAATTAACACAAATATTGCAGGTTTACCAGCTGTATCTATTCCATGCGGTTTTGACTCTAAAGGGCTTCCAATAGGAATGCAATTAATATCCGGTGAATTTAAAGAAGAAACTATTTTAAAAGCAGCATATGCATTTGAGCAAAATACGGATTATAAAGATCAAAGAGCAAAGATATAGATGCAGAGAGGTGAAAAAATGAGTATATATTCAGAGTACGAAACAGTTATAGGAATAGAGGTTCATACAGAACTTTCTACAAAAACAAAGGCATTTTGTAGTTGTAGTGCGGCTTTTGGTGGGGAAGAAAATACCCACTGCTGCCCTATTTGTATAGGAATGCCAGGAACATTCCCAGTGCTTAATGAAAAGGTAGTAGAATACGGCGTAAGGGCAGGCCTTGCAACTAACTGCTCAATTAATAAATATAGCAGGCAAGACAGGAAAAATTATTTTTACCCAGACCTAGCTAAAGGTTATCAAGTTACCCAAGATGAACTTCCTATTTGTTATGAAGGATATATTGATATAGAGGTTGAGGGTGGGACAAAGCGCATTGGGGTTACACGCATACACCTAGAAGAAGATACGGGCAAGCTAACTCACGATGAGTCAGGCTCAGCTATTGACTACAACCGCTGTGGGGTTCCACTTATTGAAACGGTATCAGAACCAGATATAAGCTCAGCTAGTGAAGCCAGGGCCTATCTAGAGACCCTTAGAAATATATTTAGATATATTGGGATATCAGATTGTAAAATGAATGAAGGTTCATTTAGGACAGACGTTAATATTTCTGTAAGGAAAAAGGGAGAAACAAAGTTAGGTACACGTACAGAGATGAAGAACCTAAACTCCTTTAGCAATGTTGAAAAGTCCATTGAAGCCGAGACAAAGCGCCAGATTGATATATTAGAAGCAGGTGGAGAGGTAATCCAGGAGACAAGAAGATGGGATGAGACGGCTCAGGCAACAGTATCTATGAGAACTAAAGGTGATGCAGCAGACTACCGTTATTTTGTAGACCCTGACCTTAGACCTATTATCCTAACAGATGATTACATCGAAGACATCGGCAAGGGCTTACCAGAATTACCAACTGCAAAAAAGGTAAGATATATGGATGAGTACGAACTAAGTAGCTATGATGCAACTCAGTTAGTAGGATCACAAAAGATTACTATCTTCTTTGAAAAGGCAGTTGAAGGATGTAATAATCCAAAAGCAGTAGCTAACTGGATTATGAGGGATATATTTAGCCGTTTAGACGAAGATCAAAAAGAAGAGGCAGCTATACCATTTAAACCAGAGCTTCTTGGTGAAATGATTGAGCTTATCGATAAGGGTACCATAAGTAATAACATTGCTAAGCAAGTTTTTGAAGAAATGTGGATAAGTGGCAAGAATCCAGCTACAATTGTGGATGAAAAAGGTCTAACCCAAATTAGCGATGATGGTGCACTTATAGAAATGGCTAAAGAAGTACTAGAATCAAATGAAAAATCAGTACAAGACTATTTAGGTGGCAATGAAAGAGCAATGAAAGCTTTAATGGGACAAATGATGAAGAGAACCAAGGGAAAAGCAAACCCACAAAAGGTAACGGAAATACTAACCAACATGTTGAAAGAAATGATGTAGTATGACAAAATACATGGACCCATTACTAAAAATACTGATTCTAACAATGTTTTGGGTATCTGTAATGCGAATTAGATATATATGGACGATAAACAAAACGGGGTATAAAGAGCCTAATCTTATATTTAGAAACCAAGAAGGTGATTGGACAAGCATCTTATATATCTTTATTATAATAACCAATCAATCAAGATTTGATAAGTTCAAAGTGTCCTACCAACCATTACTAAGGCATTTTTATATGATTATTTTAGGCTTGTTTATTATTAATGTTGTGCTGCAACTTACCCAATTTATAGTGCTTACTAAAACTGCTTTAATAACCCAAGGGGCTATTATTAATGGCGGTGATATAAAGCGGTATGTAGTTAAAAAACAAATATATGGGTGCAAATTTATTGTTGACTATACAAACAAGGGTAAAAATAGAGAGTTATCTTTTCGTACAACTAGTAAAAATAAGGAAGTAATAGAAAAAAGATTACAAGAACTAAATATTAAAATTGTGTAACAAGTGGCTAATAATTATGTTACAAGAGCAAGTGATAAAATTCAAATATAAGCAATAAAGGCATGAAAACGTCTAAAACATAGCAGCATAGGTAAAATATCGGTAACAATTTGATATTTTACCTGTGCTTTTTTGTATTTTAAAGCAAAACTAACTGTTTCCATGGAACTTTTCCTTTTGTACTCCGTCTAAAAATCTGATATACTAATTAAGAGATATTAAGAAATATTAAGAGATATTCTGATAAAATGGACTATAGGAGGAAAGCAAATGAGTAAATTTACAAAAGGCGCATTTTTAACAGCTTGCATACTTTCACTACATCTAGTAAAACCAGCAACACCTCTATACGCAAATACAATTACACTTACATATGATGGGAAGCAGCATACATATAATAAGCCAGCAATTACACTTGAAATAAATAATAAAAATATAGATATGACAATGCCACCAGTACAAATTGAGGGGAGAACATTAGTTCCGACAAGAGAGGTTTTTGAGCCTATGGGGGCATCGGTAGAATGGAAACCAGCTGAAAAGAAGGTCTATGTTAACCACGGTCAAAAACTTATTGTACTAGAGGTAGATAACCCAGACGCATGGGTGGAGGGGGAATCAAAGAGGCTAGATGTTCCACCTAAAATTATTAATGGAAAATTAATGCTTCCACTTAGGTTTATAGGAGAAACCCTAGGCTATAAGGTAGATTGGAATGAGAATACTAGCCACATTAGTATTAATCAGATAATGTCAACCCCAGATGTTACTCCGCCAACTGTTCAGGTTCCGCAATTTAAAACAAAGGTAAAAGATGTACAAGTTAAAAACCAAGATAGTGGGGTATCAGAATATACAATATACCTAGAGGAGCCATTAGACTCTTATTCCCATTTTACACAAGAGGGAAAGGTAGTCGTTGATATTGATAGTGCTAAAAACCTATTAGATTCTAAAATAACATTATCAGATAATCCTTATGTTAATACTGTGAGGACCAGCCAGTTTAAACCAGAAGTAACAAGGGTGGTGTTCGACCAGGTAAGGGAAGTTACATCAAAGGTAGAACTTTCAAGAGATAAGACGGAGATTACTGTTAGCATGATTGCTACAAACACAGATAGTAGTAAGCCAGAAGTAAAACCAGAGGAAAAACCAGAAGAAATAGACCCAGGCATAGACTTAGGTCCTATAGAAAGGGAAAACTTCAAATATACACAAAGCCCAAGGGAAATGATTGTATTTAAAAAGGCACCTGGTTTGTCAGTAAATGATATTAGAATTAATGATGATTATAGGAACAAAAGGATTACTGTGAGCTTGCCTAATAATTATAGTGATGTATATAGTGATGGCGTGATTAATATAGGAAGCAGTACAATAGATAGGATTATGATTACATCTAGTAATAAAACCGAATTTGTCATCCACGAAAAAAAGATTATGGCATATGATATGGTGGATGATGGGGAGAACATAAGAATTACATTTATGGAACCTAAAGAAAAATACAGTAACATTGTGCTGTTAGATATGGGCCATGGAGGTAGTGATGGCGGAGCAGCGTCGAACGGTTTAAAAGAGAAAGACTTAAACTTTGAACAGGGTATGGCCTTATATGAGTTATTAGAAAGGGATCCTAATATTAAAGTCTATGCTACAAGGGTAGATGATACTTATCCAACCAATCCAGCAAGGGCCAAGCTTGCTAATGAGGTAGGAGCTGATATATTTGTAAGCATGCATAATAACTCATTTACAACCACAGCGCCTAATGGAACAGAAGTTCTTTACTCTACAAAGGATCCAAAGAGCAAACAAATGGCTGAGATTATACAAAGAAACATGATTAATAGCTTAAATACATTTGATAGGGGTGTAAAGGCACGTCCAGGTTTAATTGTGCTTAATCAAACAAACATGCCGGCAGTACTTGTGGAGACAGCTTTTATAACAAATCCAGGTGATGCGGAAAAACTTAAATCCTCGGAATTTAATAGGGCAGCTGGAAGGGCTGTGTATGACTCTATTGTCACAATATTCAACACCATGTCATTTCGTTAAGGGAATGCACCTATATTCTGTATAGGTGCATTTTTTTAGGATACGAATCTTATTGCATGTCCCATTTATTACCAGTATAATCACAAGTGGGGGTGGAAATAAGTGGTTAGAAGGTTATTACTAATATTATTTATATTTTTTATAGCTACAAAACCAGTTTATACTGATAAAAGTGAATTCGTTTCTTCACAAGGAGACACTTTAAGTGTACAATATGAAGAGGAAGATACTTTAGAAGATGGTGGGGATGAGGATGAAAACGATTATCTTTGCAACACAAAATAAAGATAAGGTGAAGGAAATCAAGCAAATAATGTTAGATGTGAACGTTAACATTATTACTATGTCAGAGGCAGGTATAGATATTGATGTGGTAGAAGATGGAGATACTTTCGAGGCTAATGCAATAAAAAAAGCAGAAGAAATCATGAAAATATCAAATCAAATTGTTATGGCGGATGACTCAGGGCTTGAAATAGATTATTTTGACAAGGCTCCAGGTGTATATTCAGCGCGTTATTTGGGAAGAAATACACCATATGAAGAAAAAAATGCAATCATATTAGATAAGATGAAAGATGTGCCATTAGAGCAAAGAGGGGCGGGGTTTGTTTGCGCAATAGCGACTGCCTTCCCAGATTCTCAAACAATCGTTACAAGGGGAGTTATGAAAGGTATAATAGGGCATGAACCTAGAGGGCAGGGTGGATTTGGATACGATCCAATATTTTTCCCTGAGGGATTTGATACATCTTCAGCAGATATATCAGCTGAAATAAAAAATAAAATTAGTCATAGAGGTAAGGCTCTAGAGGCTATGAAAATACAAATTAAGAAGATATTGGAGAGCTAAATATGAAAGTTTTAGTGATTAGTGATACTCATGAAAATTTAGTAAGTGCCAGGCTAGCTATCAGGCATGTGATGAAACAGGGGCTTGATATTGTAATTCACTGCGGAGATCATATTGATGATGCTATAAAATTAGAAGAGCAGTATCCAGAGTTAAAATTTTATTATGTACCAGGTAACTGTGATGGATGGTTTTTTAAGGACAATGAAAGAACAAAAGTGATTGAGATTGAAGATAAAAAAATATTAATTACACACGGAGATAGGCATAATATAAAAAATAATTATAAAGAATTATTTCGAGAGATAAAAAATAAAAATGCTGATATTGGTTTATGTGGACATTCTCATGTTGCACATTTTGAAACAGAAAAGCATACAGGGTTAATGGTTGCAAACCCAGGAAGTATAAGCCTTCCGAGGGATTCGGCCTATCCTTCATATGCTATTTTAGATATAGAAAAAGGAAAGAAAATAGGCGTTAAAATGATGTTAATAATAGAACGTGAATCAAGGGAAAATAATAGATAAGAAAGTTTTATGAAATAATTTTAAAAAAAGTGTTGACGGATTGGGTAGGATTATGTATAATACAATTTGTGGTTGAGAGAGGCAAACTTCTTCAAACAACATAATGGGTAGTCGCCAAGTGGTAAGGCACAGGACTTTGACTCCTGTATGCATAGGTTCGAATCCTCTCTACCCAGTCGGCAATATGCCTGAAGTAAGATTGAATAAATTTAATAATGAGAATCACTAGCTCAGTTGGTAGAGCACTGGACTTTTAATCCAGTTGT
>CAYUEJ010000047.1:0-9465 GCA_964442565.1 uncultured Candidatus Epulonipiscium sp. | reverse complement strand
TGCTCCTTCAATACCATCAAATTCATCCTGCTGCTTTTGCCAGGCCCCTCCAAAGTTACCTACTAGGTGTTTATAGGCCTTAAGTTCCGGATACCCATGGGCAGGTAACATCTCACTATGGGTGTAAATGTTGATTCCTTTATCCTTAGTTTGTTCTAATAGCTCTTTCATATCCTTCATATCATGACCTGAAACAACTATAAAAGGACCTTTTTGCATGCTAACACGTACATGGGTTGGTTCAGGACTTCCGTGGCTACAATTTGCCTTATCAAGAATATCCATACACCTGATATTAACATTACCTAGATGAAGTACTTCTTCAACCCAGTCCTGTACACTCATAGTATCGTCTATAGTTTTAGCAAATCCCCTAAAAAAATACCTGTCCACTTCATCGTCATGCTTGCCAAAGACATCTGCATGGTGGGCATAGGCTCCCATACCCTTCATACCATAAATCAAAGTCTCCCTAAGGGACCTTATATCTGCATCTAAAGTCTGGTCATACATTATCCCAACCTTCTTAGCGTCCTCTAGCATCTGTTCCTTATACTGTGGCACTTTGTATGAAGCAGCAGGTGGAACCTCTCCTATGTCACCTAAAAGGGTCTCTAGCTCATCCTTATACTGGGCTGCCTGCTTGATATACTCTACAAACCTCTCAGGGTCGAAGTTAACGTTAGTTAAAGTAGAAAATGAAGCATAGGCCATAAAGTTTATAATATCCTGACTTGGCTTTTCACCCTTCTCATACAATGCCTCACCGTAAAATCCAATACCCTTTAAAATATAAATTAGCAAATCCTGTAAGGCCGCAACCTCTGGTGTCTTACCACATACACCAACCTTGGTACAACCCTTACCACCTGCTGTCTGTTCACACTGATAACAAAACATATCCTGAATCATGTAATACCTCCTTAAATTTATAATCTTAGCTTATTATTACCAGCTGGGCAAAAAATATACTCCCCAAATTATAAATACCAAGAAGGCATCCCTCCCACAATACAATAGGATGGAATAGAAAAGGGTCTATATATCCTCCTAAGCACTTTTGCAACCTTGGTTGTGTGTGCTTGGGAGGGTATATAGACCCGTTCCACCTATCTTTTACCTTTTTCGTATGCTACACCACTTGCCTTTGGTGCAACTGACCTTCCAACAAATAGTATTAGAACAACTATTGTTAGAACATAAGGTAACATAGCTATAATTTGAGTTGGAATAACAAAGTTACCACCACCTAATTGAATAGCTAGGGCTTGTGAAAATCCAAAGAGCAAACAAGCACCATATACATTCAGTGGTTTCCATTTACCAAATATAACTGCTGCTAATGCAATAAAACCTTGCCCGCTAATAGCAGTAGGTGTAAAGTTTGATATAATAGCTAAAGTCGTAGCCGCTCCACCAAAGCCTGCTAAAACTCCTGATATAATAACGCAGATATATCTTATTTTATATACATTAATACCTATTGTATCCGCTGCAGCCGGATGCTCCCCTACCGCTAATATCCTAAGTCCCCACTTTGTTTTATAAAGTAAAAACCATACTCCTATAGCTAATACAAGGGCCATTACAACTGTAACGTCAAAGTTAAGGCTATTTAAAATTCCCCAATCTGGCCTATTACCAAATATTTTAGGAAGTTTTTTAGGAACAGATGGTGTATTAGTCATATCAAATACAAGACGCACCATAAATAATGCAACCCCTGATCCCATTAGGTTAATGGCAATACCTGAGATTGTTTGGTCTGCCTTAAATGTAATAGATGCAATAGCATGAAGTAATGCTATAAGCCCTCCTGCAAATCCTGCTGCTAAAAAACCAAGCCAAGGGTTTGCTGTCAGGTAGGCAACACATACACCTGTAGCTGCACCAACAGTCATCATTCCTTCAATCCCTATATTAACAACACCACTACGTTCACTTATTAGCCCACCTAAAGCAGCAAATATTAAAGGTGTTGAATACATCATCGTAATACTAATTAATAATAATATACTATTTACCATTACTCTCACCTTCCTTTATGAACCTATCTACTAGAACAGGAATTATCTTTGTTAAAGCAACAAAAAATACAATAGTACCAATCATAATATCAATGATTTCCGATGGAGCTCCAATTTGTGATTGAATTGCTCTACCACCAAATGAAAGCCCTGAGAATAACAATCCTGCAAAAATTGATCCAACAGGTGAGTTTCCTGCAATTAAAGCTACAGACAAACCATTAAAACCATAGTTTTCAAACATACCAAGTGTACTTATTTTTTGAGATACACCTGCTACAAACAAGGATCCTGCTAGCCCAGAAATTGCACCTGAAATTAGCATAGCGTGGATAATGTTTTTCTTAACATTAATTCCAGCAGCTTGAGCTGCATCTTGGTTAAATCCAACAGCACGAAGCTCAAACCCTTTAGTTGTCCTCTTAAGTAGTATGGCAACAATTATTGCCACAGCTATAGCAAATATAATCCCCAAGTTAATATCTGTTTTCCCTATGGTTTCTAATAGGAAGGAAGATTCTTTTAAAGTTGCTTGTCCAGCTGTAGATTTCTTCCATCTGTAAATAGCATCTATTCCTGTTTCATTAATAGTTAAGGTTGATGTAGAGTTAGATTTATGAAATCTCTCAGTAGCAACAACATAGTTAGATGCATAAAAGGCAATCCAGTTAAACATAATACTTGTGATAACCTCATGGATTCCATGCTTGGCCTTTAAGTAACCTACTATAGCCCCGTATAGCCCTCCTACTACAACCCCTGATAAAATTACTAAAGGATATTGAATAATAGCTGGGAAATCAAATAGTATACCTACAACTGCCGCCGCAATTGTTCCCATAATAAATTGTCCTTCTGCACCTATGTTAAATAGCCCAACTTTAAAAGCAAAAGAAACACTAACTGCTGTTAATATAATTGGTGTAGCCTTGGCAATAACATTCATAACATATTTCGGCTTAGATAGCATCCCATTGAATAACACTATAAAGGTTTGTAATGGGTTATATCCTGTTGCAGCTAAAATAATTCCCGCAACTAAGAAACCGAAGAAAATAGCAATAATAGTAGCTGTAATTTGCTTTTTTAGTAATTTAGATAGCTTTTGCATCTTCAGTTCCTCCTGCCATTAATAATCCTATTGTATTTTCATCCACTTCACCTTGTTTAAATGTACCAACAATGCTTCCATCATAAATAACAGAAATTGTATCAGCTACGTTCATAACTTCTTCAAGTTCAAGTGAGATTAATAAAACAGCCTTGCCATTATCTCTTTCGTTAATAAGTGTCTTATGAACATATTCAATAGCACCTACATCAAGACCCCTTGTTGGTTGTACTGCAATTAAAAGATCAGGTTCATTAGCTACTCCTCTTGCAATAACTATCTTTTGCTGGTTACCGCCTGAAAGTCCTCTAATAAGATCTGGTGCACAATGTGCAGGCCTTACATCATAGTCATTGATCAGGCATTCCGTATGATCTGCAATAGCTTTTTCGTTCAAAAATCCGTTCTTAGAAAATCTCTCATCCTTATATGTTTCTAGGATTGCATTTTCACAAACTGTAAAATTAAGAACAAGCCCTCTTCTATGTCTATCCTCATGAATCGTTGCTACTTTATTGTCAAGTACATTGCATGGATCTGTATTTTGTATCTCATTGCCATTAATCTTAACAGTACCAGATTCACTTTTTACTAGGGAAGTTATAGCTTCTACTAATTCCTTTTGCCCATTACCATCAATTCCGGCAATACCCATAATCTCACCCTTACGTACTTTAAGTGATAGGTTCTTTACGGCACCTAAGCCTCTTTCGTTATTAACTGATAGGTTGTCTATCTCAAAAATAACCTCATCTGGCTTAGCAGGTGATTTTTCTACAACAAGGTTTACAGGCCTACCTACCATTTTAGTAGCAAGTTCTGTTTCAGTAACATCGGCAACTTTAATAGTATCAACGTATTCGCCTCGTCTAATAATTGTACATTCATCTGCTGATTGCTTAATTTCTTTTAATTTATGTGTGATAATAATAATTGTTTTACCTGCTGCTACAAGGTTATCCATTATTCTAATAAGTCCCTGGATTTCTTGCGGTGTTAACACAGCTGTTGGCTCATCAAAAATCAAAATATCTGCTCCTCTATAAAGAGCCTTTAAAATCTCAACCCTTTGCTGCATACCTACAGAAATATCTTGTATTAATGCATCTGGGTCCACTTCTAGGCCGTACTCTTTAACTATTTCAAGCAGGTTCTGTCTTGCCTTTTTCATATTGAGCACACCAAACTTGCTTGTTACTTCACTACCTAATATTATATTTTTTGTAACCGTAAAGTTATCCACTAACATAAAGTGCTGGTGAACCATACCTATACCTAGGTCAATTGCAATATTAGGGTTCTTTATATCTACCTTCTTACCATAAATATATGTTTCCCCTTCTTCGGCTTGATATAAACCGTATAAAACATTCATCAAGGTGCTTTTACCAGCACCATTTTCACCCAATATAGAGTGGATAGTTCCTTTTTTTACATTAAGATCAACGTTGTCCAATGCTGTAAAACTCCCGAAACGCTTTGTAATTCCGTGCATCTGCACAGCATATTCTTCACTTGGCTTCATAAGGTAACACCTCCTAGTTTTTATGTAATAAATATTATTCAAAAGTGACAGATAAGTCCCTTTTAAGGCACACAACTTTCGTTGAAAAGCCCCCAAAAGGACTTATCTGTCACACTATCTTTTGGTTAGGTAAGTAGAACTTCCCTATTATTTAAAGTTATTATATGCTTCTTCAGTATTTGGTGCTACGATTTCTCCAGCTGCAATTTTACCTTCTATAATTCTAACTTTAGCTTCTACTTCTGGGTCCATATTTGGGTTTTCTTTAGGAATACCAACTGCTCCATCTGCTAAACCATATTTAAATGTTTTACCACCGATATCTTCACCTGCTAATGCTGCTTCACTAATTGCCTGTGTAGCAACCCCAACTATTTTTAATGCTGATGTTAACATGTTATCTGGTGCTAAGTATGATTGGTCACGGTCAACACCGATAACTAGTTTATTTTCCTCTACAGCTTGCTCAATAACACCTACACCAACTCCACCTGCTGCGTGGAAGATAATATCACTTCCTGCTGCGTACATAGCTGCTGCCATTGCTTTTCCTTTAGCTGCATCTGTAAAGCTTTCTGCAAACTGAATATCAACTGTAATCTCTTTACCAAGCTCTGCTGCTCCGTATTCTACACCAGCTTTGTATCCATACTCAAAGTAGTCCATTGTTGGGCTCTTCATACCACCAATATAACCAACTCTATCTGTTTCAGTTGTTAATGCTGCCGCATATCCAACTAAGAATGATGCATCTTGTACTTCGAATTCTGTACTTGCAACGTTACTAGGAGTTTCATCCCCAAAATCAAAGTCAATTATTCCAAACATTCTATCTGGATTCATTTCTGCTGCTTCTTTAAGGGCATCAGCTATAGCAAATCCAATACCCCAGATTAAGTCTGCATCTTCATCAACAAACTTATCAAAGTTAGCTGGGTAATCTGATTCTTGAACTGATTCTATAAATGAAATTTTAGATCCTGTTTTACCTTCAAATGCTTGTAAACCTTCCCAAGCTGATTGGTTAAAACTCTGGTCATTAACCCCACCTGTATCTGATATCATTGTCGCATAAAAATCGCTAGTTTGACCATCACTATCTGCCTCTGCATCTACATCAACATCATCTTCTGTATCCACAACTTCTGTTTCTGGTGTTTCACTCACCTCTGGCGCCTTACCCCCGCCACCACATGCTGTTAAAGATATTGCCATTACACCTGCTAATAGTAATCCTAAAAATTTCTTATTCATTTTTTTCCTCCTAGTATTTAAACTATGTTTTATATTTAAAAGAGTTATCTCTTTTAACCTAAATAATTTTGATATTTTTGAATCCTAGTTCCTTAGCTTGATTGAATAATTTTTGCATATACCCATCATCAGGAGCCTTAGTATTTTCAAGTCTGCCTTTTACACCGTAATGCCTAAATTTAATTAACTTAAGTTTTATTTGTGCATATTTATCGGGAATATGTGATGCAATACCTACAATAACATCTTCTGCATCCACTTCATTGGGTAAACATACTATTCTTATCTCTTCTATTTTATCTAAATCAGCTAAATACTTCAAGTTCTTTTTAACCATATCGTTAGAAAGTGCACCCGTTAATCTTTGCCCTACTGCATCATCCCATGATTTAACGTCTAACATTACACCATCACAGGCATCAATTAATTCAGGATATAGTGATAAATCAACCATACCATTGGTATCTACTAAACTTGTTAATCCCACTGACTTAACCATTAAAAATAGCTCTGTTAGGAATTCTGGGTATAATGTACATTCCCCACCAGATACTGTAATCCCCTGGATGAAAGGAATACCTTCTATCACCTTATCAAATACCTCTTTAGCACTCATCATATTAATACGTGGTGTTGATTCGTAGGGGCACACATTAATACAAGTATCGCACCAAATACATAATTCTTCATCCCACACTACCTTCCCATTACGTACTGATAATGCCCCCGCTGGGCACTGCTCAACGCAGATGCCACAGTGACAGCATAATTTTTTTGTTTCGGGATTATGGCAATAGGCACAGGATATATTGCAAGCTTGCATAAAAATTGATGTTCGGCAGCCTGGGCCATCTACCATACTTAAAGGAATAATTTTATTTATTGGTACAAGACTCATATTATCTTACCTTTCTATCTGCCAATCTGTTTTCTTCATAATTCGGAGTGCCTAAGTGAGTTGTATTTTGTAGCACTACCTCATCGTTATTAAACTTTTTCATTTCGCTACGCTTAACTAGATAGCCAGTAATTCTCACTAAGTCACTATTTTCCTCATAAAAGCTCATATACTTAACGCCAACATTAAAGGCACCTTTTACAATATCTAACACCGCTGCTGGATTATCCCTAGCTGTTGTTTCAATAGGGAATATATCCCCACATCCACTTGTTATCAAATGATGGAACCTTGCACTATGGCGAAGGTGATCAAACATACTTTCTGGCTCATCACCTACTGGAATCCTAACCCCTGATGTAATTCCATGATCGCTTTCAAGTCCAACTTGAGCATGTAACATAAATCTTCCCTTAGCTATTTTTGAATATTTAGCTGGGGCATCTTTAAGGAACTCATCTATCTTTTGCATTATTTTATCAGCTAAAGCATCTACTTCCGGGTCTTCCCCGTATTTCTTACTTGGATCATTTATTAGAACGTTAGCACATTCTGCAAGCCCAGTAATACCAAACATTCCCACGAATTTATCTGGATCTATTAAGCCTTCTTTCACTAAGAATGATGTTTCAAAAAATCGTGACTCCTCTACAAGGAAACGTATCCTTTCATTCATATAGTCTGCTAATAGCTCAAGAACTTCCGGAAGAATCTCATCTAAGAACTGCTCTGGACTCTCGGCAAGCTTCCCTAGGTTTGTAAGGGTTACCCTTGATAGTGTATAGGCACCGCCACCCACCGGAAGTATGTTATAGCAGCTAGAAATACCGTAGTCACTACTATCATATACTTCTTTATTTAGCTTATGATTACAAAAGGCTGGATTAGCACAAAATAGACTAGTGTAAACTGCTAATTCACCCATTTCATCAGGTGTTATATCCGGGTCATACTTAATTGTAAAGTTAGGAACAGCATTGTTTAGATCTTTCTCTACCTCTAATATAAGTTTCCCTGCCCTTGTATATTCAGGTCCTATATTAGCATGGCAAAAAGAGTCTGTGATAGTTCTATCTAAGAAGTTTAAAAATAACTTCAGTTTTTTCTTAACCTCTTCATCACTTAAATCTACTATAAATGGGTCTATAAGCTTATCTAAGTTACCTAGATAAACTGGAAAGCTTGTAATTGAAGGCACATGACTATAAATAATCATTAATGCATTCAAAAGTTCATCTAAATCCGTAGGTGGCTCAACTTGCAAAAACTTACTACCATTTTTAACATACTTTTCATAATCAGGCATTACATAACGTGGCCTATAGGGGGCTCCCCCTTCAAATAGATCACAAATAGCCTCTTTTTCAAAGTAGTATTTAGTCCTCTCCGGAATATCTAGTACATCTAATGTATCCTCGGCTGCATGTGCTAAAGAAAATAGCTTTTGTTCATAGGTAAGTTTTTTTGATGTTACGATGTCTAAAATCTTATTCATATTCACCACTCCTTTGTATTTTGTTACTGTTCAAATTTCGCCTTCTCATCAATACTTTCTAGCATTTTTATATATTGTACATTAGTAATGTTTATACCTTGCCCTTTGACTACTAGAAGACCTTGTTCAGCTAGTTTTTTAATAACACGATTTACCGTCTTCACTGAGTATCCTGTTTCATCTGCAATTTGTTGCCTAGTATTTTTTAATATGCATAGTTTACCATCCTGGCAAATTGCACATCTGTCTAAAAAGTAAAGTTTGATTCTTTCCGTGGCATCCAATAGTAGATATGTCCTATTATTTCTGCCCTCCTCCATAAAGTGTTTAAGGTGATGTTGCATTCTTGAATATAAAAGTACCGCGTCTTTCTTTATCCAGTTAATATAGTCATCTGTAGGTCCCACAATAAAAATGCAATCTGTTTCTGCTATTAATGATGACCTATATATTGGTATTCCTGCTACGGTTTCCATTTCCCCAAATATTTCTGGGGCTGAAAATTTCGCATATATATATGTTTCACCTGATTTAAACTCTTCCATTACTTTGACTGTTCCTGATATACAAATCCATGCTTTGTCTAAAATATCACCAGTGTGAACGAATCTTTCATTAGCTCTTACCGTTACTATTGTACATTGTTTAAGAAAGCTTTCCGAATCTCTTCCAAAGAATGTTTCAAAATAGTTCTTTAAATCAGGTGGTAATTTGTCTATTTGGTATAGAATCTCATCTATCATGTTTCCCTTCCTCTCTTTTATAACATATTTTCGAAATAAAATAAAGGACATATGTCCCTTTTGTGCGTGTTTTTTACTGTTTTTTGATTTTTTTTGATATAAGATATAAAAAAAAGCAACAGATAAAATATCCATCACTTTTTATGATTAACGTGCGCAGAAGGATTCGAACCCTCGGCCTTCTGATCCGTAGTCAGACGCTCTATCCAGCTGAGCTATGCGCACATGTTATTTTGTTATATATAGATATGCCCGAAACCGGGATCGAACCGGTACGGGGGTTAAGCCCCGCAGGATTTTAAGTCCTGTGCGTCTGCCAATTCCGCCACTCGGGCACGTATAATATATAACAAAATGATGGTCGCTGTAGGGATCGAACCTACGACCCCCTGCTTGTAAGGCAGGTGCTCTC
>CAYUEJ010000046.1:0-9515 GCA_964442565.1 uncultured Candidatus Epulonipiscium sp. | reverse complement strand
CTTTTGATGTTGGTATGTCACATATTTCACAACAGCTTACTGATTTTGCCGGTGAAATGTCCTCACTTAGCGAGTCCAATCTTGCAATTGTAGAGCAAACAACTGCTGGAATGAGTGAGGTGAAAAACTCAATAGATACAACCGCTACCACACTTGAGAGCCTTGCTAATGAATCTGAAACTTTAGCACAGAAGAACGATGAGAGCATAAGTCTTCTTGAAGATGTTCAAAACCTAAAAGAAGATGTTCTCAAAAACACCACTGTTATGAATGATAAAATTCAGCAACTAGCCCAGCTTGCTACAGAAGTTGGTAAAATCGTAAACAGCGTTCAGCTTATTGCCGAGCAAACTAATCTTCTAGCTTTAAACGCAACTATTGAGGCTGCTAGAGCAGGGGAAAATGGTCGTGGATTTGCTGTTGTTGCAACAGA
Organism: uncultured Candidatus Epulonipiscium sp.; assembly: GCA_964442565.1. Taxonomy (GTDB): domain Bacteria; phylum Bacillota; class Clostridia; order Lachnospirales; family Cellulosilyticaceae; genus JAAYSX01. The sequence goes on along the minus strand of CAYUEJ010000046.1, from coordinate 9,082 downwards.
AATAAGAAAGTTAGCTGATGATACTAAAGAAAACCTTGAGGGGATGGAGCAGTTCGTAGGGCATATCCATGCCGCTGCTGAAGATAGCATCGAAAGTTTAAATAGTACAATGCTATCAACTAATCAAATGAGTGATAAAATCGTAACAGTTTATGACACCGTAAATGTTAACGTTGATATGCTTAAACACATCATTGAGGATGTTGATAATATCCATGTTTCTATGAGTGGCATTAAACGTTCTGCTGATGAAATTGATCAGGCAATGGAGGCATCTAGTGCTGATGCAGAAAGACTAAGCCATATGACAATAAACATTCATGATGAATCAAGCCAGAGTGTAGAGTTTGCCACAAAAATCTCAGCAATAGATGATGAGTTATCTGAAATAGCAAGCAGTATGTTTACTAACCTAAAATGTGGTCGACATTCAACAACAGCTAAAGAACTCCAGGAGATTATCGACAAGGCTAAAATCAGCCACATTGCTTGGTTAGATGATCTTGATAAGATGATTACTAATATGAGCATATATCCATTGCAAACCAATTCTAATAAATGTGGTTTTGGACATTTCTATAATTCCATCCAAGTAGATCATCCTGACCTAGTCAAAGAATGGACTAGTATAGATGCAATTCACCATCAGTTCCATAATTTAGGTGATGATGTAATTGCCGCTATTAAAAGAAATGATAGGCCAAATGCGGAAGGACTCCGGGATGATGCTGTTAAAGTATCTAAGCAGTTAATTAGTATTTTAGATACTATTCATGGCAGGCTAAATGATCTAACTATTGTTAATGTTTGTTAATAAGCTATCATAACTTGGTTATTGCTACAACTATCATCATTAGTGCAAACACAAAAAGAACCCCAATGTCCATATCCCTTATAGACATTGGGGTTCTTTATACGCACGCAGTAGGATTCGAACCCACGACCCTCTGATCCGAAGTCAGATGCTCTATCCAGCTGAGCCATGCGTGCATATTTAATCTTGTGGTATATGGATTTGTAAAAATGGGCATCTAATTAATTGTTCCCAAAGCATATAACCTCTTATATTATATAATCAGATGCCTGTAAAAGCAAGGATGTATTTTTACATATATGGCTCGGGCTTCAGCACCTTGGCTTAAAAACATATGCCCCCTCGCTAGCCCTACAAAAATCCCTCCAGAATAATATCAAACAATGCCCTTGGATCCGTCTCCTGGCCTGACCCCTTGCAGGCAATAAAAGGCCCCACTAAAAAAGCTAAAAATACTTTAGCCATTATTTCATTATCTATCCCTAAGGCAAGCTCTCCCTTATCCTTAGCCTTGCTGCATAAGCCCTCAATAATCCCTACAACCGTTAAGTTGTTATAATCTGCAAATTCCTCTTCACCCTCAATACCAGTAAAGAAATATACGAACTCCGCCTCCGTAAGTTTTATATTATTACCACTGCCATCTTCTAGTAAATAATAAATATAAGCTTTAACAAAATCAGGATACTGGCTTTCTTCATCAAACCATGTGTATAACTGGGCCATTTGTTCCCTAAAAGGCATATCACTATCCCAGTGCCTTATTCTTTGCATAATCTTAATAGTAAATATCCGCATATAATAATGAAATATATGATTCTTCTGGGGGAAATAATTAAAAAATGTACCTCTTGATATTTGGCTTTGTTTGCAAATCTCATCTACTGTAATCTTATCAAACTCTTTTTCTTTAAGAAGATTTATAGTTGTCTTTAAAATAGTATTCCTAGTTCTAACAAACTTGACCTGCCTAAGGGGGAAACCATCTAATGAACCATACATAACTATCACCACTCCTATATTTAAATTAATTTTTATCCACGTTTTACTCTTTTAAAGTATGGTCCACTTTTATGGTATTTATTCATTAATACTGGAATACAGTATTATTTTATCCGATATGGTTGCAGTTTTCCTATAATGCATTATAATAACTAAGTATAGCAATATATTATTAAATTTATTATTAGAGGTGAAAATATGCTTAAACCAAACACATTAGAGGAACAGGCTGAGATACTAAAAGCCCTTGCACATCCTGCCCGCCTATGTATCGTAAAGGGACTCTTAGATAGGGGAACATCTAACGTTACCTATATGCAGCAATGTATGAACCTTCCCCAATCTACCATCTCCCAACATATCGCAAGACTAAAATCTTCTGGTATTATACATGGCACACGTAAAGGTTTAGAGATTCAATACGAGGTCGTTAGTCAGCCTGCAATCAATATTGTTAACGCGATCTTTAAAGAAGAATGAGAACCATAAGATTTAGATACCCTGTGGTCATTTTATTATGTTTTACCCTTCTTATCCAAGTCACATTTGCAGGGTTACCACCTGATATTATTGGTGAAGGTGGCTTTCTAATGGAAAGAACAACCGGAACAGTTATTTATCAGAAGAATGCCAATACAAAAATGTACCCCGCTAGTACCACAAAGGTCTTAACATCAATTTTAGCTATCGAGAATTTTGACTTATCTGGCACTGTAAGCAAAACTAATGCTTCTATCCAAAATGTTCCTAGTGATAGTAGCCACATAGGCCTTAAGGTTGGGGATGAGTTTTCAATTATTGATGCTGTTCATGCTGTTATGTTAGGTTCTGATAACTATGTTTCCTATGATTTAGCTACCCTATTAGATGGCTCAATCGAAAACTTTGCTAATAGGATGAATACTAAGGCTAAGCAAATAGGCGCTAATGATAGCAACTTTGTGAATCCACATGGCTACCACGACCCTGATCATTATACGACTGCACACGATTTGGCCCTTATTATGGACTATGCAGCCAAAAATGATACTTTTAATAGCATTATACAATCTCCAAGCTATTCTTTGGCTAGGCTTAATGATGTGGATAACCCCATCGACTTCCCAAGCACCGTAAAGCTTATAAATCCTGAATCACCACATTATAGAACATATAATGTAGGTGGCAAGACTGGCTTTACAAGGGCGGCGGGTAGAAGTCTTGTAGCCATGGCTAGCCAAGGTAACATGGAACTTATTGGGGTTGTACTAAAATCAGAATCAGATGTTTTCTTCGAGGATATGAACTCATTATTTGACTATGGATTTGAAAACTTTAAACTACAGATAAAAAGCGGCAAACCCTACCTTAAGAACAATACCTTTTCACCATGGGCTAAGGATATTGTAGATTTTGCCCTTGATACAGGCTTAATAGATAATGATGGTAAGCACTACCAATCAAGTATTTCTAAACAAGAGTTTACCCAGCTATTAATGCGCACGATATATGTGGCTGAAAATAAAACCTTAGATGGATTTTCTAATGATTTATCTATAGGCCAGGCTTTAGAGCATGATTTAATTGCCAGCACATCATTATTATCCGGTTTTTATGACCCTATTACTAGGGAAACTGCTGCTAGTGTATCCCATAAGCTACTATCTTCTATTAGTTATAGGCCTGTATTAGTTTATCCTGCTCATACATATGAAGATTCTAATCTTATTAATCTAGATTATTTATCTTCTATTTATAACTTGCAACAATCTGCTATTATGGGCTCCATAAAAGGTGGTAATTTTCATCCTAAGGAAAACTTGACTTTAGAAGAGGCTTTATCTGTAGCTACACAAATATATAAGTTGTATTCTACTAGCCCATATAGTTATATAAATGCATACAAATAAAGGGTGGCCGATAAGTCCTTTTTGGGGTACACAACTCACGTTGAAAAACCCCAAAAAGGACTTATCGGCCACACGCTATTAATGGGTATGTCTTATTTCATAGAGCTCCACCATGTCATGTCTTCTATATTATTATAGTATCTTTGAACTGGTAGTATGTTACCATTGGCTATGTTAAATACATGCCAAATCACTCCCTCTTTGTTCGTTGGAACATTGAAACTTCCTGCTAAACCATTTTTATTATACACATCTACTTTGGCAAATGAACGAGACATTTCCACTGAATTATAGTTATTATTTATTGCGTTTGTAAAGTCGCATACATAATACTTATAAATTCCATTATTCAGGTTAGATATAGTAATCGTCTCTGGTCCATAACTATCTGTGTCGTCCCTATCTAAAGAACTGCTTCCCACCTGGTGATTATAATAAGCTATATGCTGATCATCTGGGAAGAATAAGTGTGAATCCAGGTCTCTTGGATTTGCACCCCATGATAAAACTACTCTTACCTCATCTCCTTGTACTTGCGGTACTACACTTGAATGGTATTCCCACCCATCACTGATTGTAGAAATTGTAAAGTAAGTACTTGTATAACCTGGTGCTTTAACCTCAGCAGTATAATTACCCGGGTTAAGACGAACATCATAATACTTTTCACCATATCCGTAATCACTATAACCATCATCATAAGGGTCGTAGTAAGGGTCATAGCCACCATAGTCACTAAGGTTGAACTGCTGCGATATCATGCCATCCCTATTATTTATCCCTGGCCGTATTATTACTTTAGCCTCATCAATATTATATCCATCTAATGCATCTATTAGGTTCAGCCTAATCGTATACTGACCTTGCCCTTCCCTATACATATAGATACTTTCCTGGAATAGACTTATTGCATTTAGGGATGTATCTACATTATAAATTGTTGTAGCCACATAACCTGGCTTTGTAATATCTATAGTGTATGATTTTGTATGCATTGGTACCTTAAGTGTGTACTCTCCATCTGATTTACTAATAGCCTCAGCTACTAATATACTGTAATCCTCAGAAAAAACCTTAAGATGGGCACCTTCCATAGGATAGCCATTTTGATCTATTATATACCCTGTTAGTTCAGTTATACTTGGAGTTTGCAAAACCTTATTGTATAAATTATATGCTGAATTCAACATATCTTTTTGTTTTTGCTTAAACTCCTGCTCTTTTGTATTCTTATAATCCTCATCATCCCCTGGTTTTTTATACTGCTGCTTCTCTATATCTACATTCGTCATATCTTTGTACTCCATGGTCGTCCAACTAAAGCCATTTTCAATGTAGTTATAGTCTGTCTTTTCAAATAAGTTACTAGGATTTTTAATAATTTCCCGCCACTTTACTAGTGAGTCATCTGCAAAATAAAATCTTTCACCTGGAAAATCCTGCTGGGCTGCAACTGGCCTATAATAATTTTCCTGGCGCCTGAACATGAAATAGATTTTACCTTCTACAAAATAGTAATCTGTAATCTCAAGGGTATCAGTCAAATATTCAATCGTTACTATTTTTCTTATATCTCCTGTAGAACCTTCCATATATACATCACAGTCTATAGGATTATTAGTTTCGGAATTTATGAGTTGTTTTTGAATAACAGAATAGGTTGGCAAACCTTTGTTTACAAGATTAAACTTCTCAATTGCTCCTTCCGTTCTATCATAAAGCAGCTGTGGACCTGGAGCAAAGTTGTTCTCCTTAAAATTTATTAATTTATTTTTATCATGATCCCCTGTATTAATTAGGTTAATTGTATTGAAGAAGGCTTCTTGCTCTGACATTACCTTAACAGCACACTGGGTCTTGACTGTTCCTTCTTTGTTACTAATAGTGATTGTTCCTTCACTTCCCGCAGCCCTACTATTTACATAACCTGCTGATGTAATCTTAATATTTTCATTAGAAGATTCCCATTTAAGGTCTGATAAATTAGCATTTTGAGGGAAAGTATATACCTCTATTTGTTGGGTTTGCCCTGGCATAAGGGTTATTTCCCTGTTTACAGGAATTATTTCTTCTAGTATGACATTCTCTGCTACTTCCTGTGCAAATGCTTCTACCAACTCTTCATCACTATTCACATTTATAGGAGTTATATTTTTATTAATAAACATAGCTACAGCAAGCCCAAAGGTTAAAGTAGTCGCTATAAAACCAAGTCCTATTAGATACCAATTAAGTGGTCTTCCCTTAATTGGCATCTCCTTAGCCTGTTCTTCTTCTATTTCTTCTTCATCTTCTTGCATCTTCTCTTCTTGTTCTTCTACAGCCTTTATATCTTCACTTTTCTTGCCACACTCTGGGCAAAATAAAAACTCTTCGTCATCTTCATAACTACAATATGGACATACCATGCTTTTTTACTCCTTCCTTAAAATAAGTTTTTTGATACCTTCATCCCCAGTATGATAATAAGCACTTAACCCCTCTTCATCGCTAATAAGCTCCACATTATATAGGGATTCTTTACCTTTTTCGCTTAATATCCTTCCGGCATCTAGTAAGGATCCATTTAACACAAGCTGCCCATTACTATAATTATATCCACGGTTTATATATAGGTAGTTCAGTAATATCCTAGAGAAATCCCTATGATATTGCATTAATGCATAATTTAATTCATTTTGTGATACTTCTATTAATCTTTCCGGTTGAAGTGTGTTATTATGTAATATTTGAAAGTCGCCACACATTTCCCTTACACCACTATCCTTTAGTATGAGCGCGCAGTTTTCTACTACGTGCCTATCAGATTGCAGTTTTGACATCCATTTAACTATGCCATCTTCACCATAGGTGTCTAGATTATCCAGCATTTGTGCAAACTCTCTAATTGTTTCATCGTCTTTTGTATAAATGCTTCTTTTATGATTATCTATCTGATCCTTATATTTTTGGAACCTTTGTTTAATAATCTGGATATCATATGTGTAATTACAAATGATTGAATTTCTATCTTCAATATCTATATCATTAATATAAATCATCTTATTTGAATCATTAAAATCTATTTCAATCCTATCTGTAATATCCAGCTTTCTACTATAAAATTTCCCCAGAGGTCCTAGCTTATATTTTCCCAGTTTAAAGTCCTTTAGTGACAATACAAGCTTACTGCCTTCTTGCTGCAAATCAGTAGTAGCTACAAAAGAATATAATTTATCACCTGAATCTATAAAATTAAAGTAACTTATCCCCTCTTTAGTGTCGTAATAATAAGATTCTAGTGTAACATTCTGTCCTATAGGCGGATTATAGTCTGCTAACTTGGCAAACAATAACCTACTTAAATCTTCTTCCGTAATATGCTGGACAATACTCCCATTCGCTGTTTCTATAGATGCTCCATCTACCAGTTCTTGTGTTGTTAGTGGAGTTGTTGCTTCCATTACTATTGGTTGGAATTTTTCATAACTGAGTAAGGTTAATACACATCCTGCTATTATTGCAAAAATAAGTGCTGTATATATAATAATATGTACCCATAACCTGCGCGGCTTTGTAAAAAATCCTTGCTTTAGCTCTGCTTCCAATACTATCCCCCCCTTTTCATCATCAATATTATGGCAGATAACCCCTTTTTGGGGCCTTTCAACGCGAGTTGTGTGACCCGAAAAGGAGCTATCTGCCACCTTTTTATCTTTCTATCTTACCTACGCCGCCCATATAAGGAACAAGCACTTCTGGTATAATAACACTACCATCTTCTTGTTGGCAGTTTTCTAAAACAGCTGCTGTACAACGTCCAACAGCTAATCCGCTACCATTTAAGGTGTGAACAAATTCAGCCTTATCTTTAACGCTGTTTTTATACTTAATATTTGTACGTCTAGCCTGGAAACTTTCAAAGTTTGAACAGCTTGAAATCTCTACATATCTACCGTAGCTTGGCATCCATACTTCTATATCGTATTTGAGTGCCGCGGTAAAGCCAAGGTCACCCATACAAATCTTTACAACCCGGTATGGAATATTTAGCCCTTGAAGTATTACCTCTGCATCCCTTGTTAACTTTTCAAGTTCTTCATATGAGTCTTCAGGCTTTGTAAACTTAACAAGCTCTACTTTATTAAATTGATGTTGGCGGATAATCCCCCTTGTATCCCTTCCAGCTGACCCCGCTTCTGCCCTAAAACATGCAGTATATGCACAGTACTTAAGGGGAAGGTCTGCACCATCTAAGATTTGATCCCTATACATATTTGTAACTGGCACCTCTGCTGTAGGCACTAAATAATAATCTGTGTCTTGTACCTTAAAAGTATCTTCCTCAAACTTAGGAAGCTGCCCTGTACCAATCATGCTTTTTCTGTTTACCATAAATGGTGGGAATACTTCTGTATAACCATGGTTGGATGTGTGAGTATCAAGCATATAGTTCATAAGGGCACGCTCTAACCTTGCTCCTAATCCTTTATATACAACAAAACGTGCTCCCGTTATTTTAGCGCCTTTTTCAAAATCCAAGATATCAAGTTGCTCTCCTATATCCCAGTGAGCCTTAGGCTCGTATTCAAACTTATGCGGTTCCCCGAATTTTCGTATTTCTACATTATCCTCATCTGTATGGCCAGCTGGAACACTTGGATGTGGCATATTTGGAATGCTAAGAAGTACATTATTTAGTTTTTCTTCTATTTCCCTTAGTTCTGCATCAAAGGTCTTTATTTTATCGGAAAGAACCTTCATATCCTCAAAAATCTTGGATGTATCTTTACCCTCTTTCTTCATTAAAGGTATTTGTTTAGAAACACTGTTTTGTTCCTTCTTTAATAACTCCACCTCCTGAAGTATAGATCTTCTTTTTTTGTCTAAATCTGTGAATAGGTCGAGGTCAAATGTTTCGTTACGATCTACTAGCATTTGTCTTACCTTATCCATATCTTCCCTCAATAATCTAATATCTAACATTCTACTTTCACTCCTTCTTGTATTATTTACCCATAGTATGCCCAGTATAGATAATACTACAATAATAAAGCTCGTCCTTCAATCTTATATGAAGGACGAGCAATTTTACTCGTGGTACCACCTATCTTGCTGGATATCCAGCCACTTTAGCCATGCTATATAGGGCATGCCCCTCCAGCTATTCACTGGTAGCTCCGAAAGCGGAATTATTTGGTTTGCTTGTTGATTTGCACCGCCATCAACTCTCTGCAAAGCATCTGCCAAAGTTTTTCTTTCATCATAGCCCATATACTATATAAGTTTTCATATGACAATTATAGCATATAAAACTTTTTTTGCAATAAGTGTATAAAATGTTTTATAGCTGTCAATAATATAATTGTACCAAGTGTGAGGTACATCGCTAAATCCC
>CAYUEJ010000045.1:0-9626 GCA_964442565.1 uncultured Candidatus Epulonipiscium sp. | reverse complement strand
AAATCTATAATTTTCCCATCTTTAAATGTAAGAGTAAAATCTTCAATAAGATTTCCTCCATAGTTTAAAGGTTTGGTGCTACTCACATGGCCATTTACACCTGTTTTAAGGGGCATGGTGAAGATTTCCTCTGTGGGCATATTAGCAATAAAATATACACCTTTGGCGTTATCTTCCCCGCCACCCATCCATATGTGTTTATCTGGAAGTTCCACAAGTAAATCTGTACCTGGCGCCTTATAATGGAGAGTTTTGATTTTGCTGTTATTTAAAAATTCTATTTTTGTATTTAAATCCCCCAAGTGTCTATTCCAGGCTTCTACAGGGTCCTTTTTGTCACTCCTTGTAGCCTTAAAAATATTATCCCATAGTTTTTGTGTGGCTTCTTCTTTACTAAGGCTTGGGAATACTTTTTGGCTCCACTCCGGAGATGGCATAGCCGCAACACACCAGCTAACAGTTGAGTTACTAATATGCTTTCTAAAGACTGCCATAGCCTCACCATGAGCCTTATTGGCTGCTGCTATCCTATCCGGGTCTACATCTTTTAGTAGGTCTGGATTTGATGATGATAGAGATAAAAACCCATGGTCTTCGCTAGCCATTTTAGCAAATCCATTCGCCTTCCATATAGGATATTCCTTAAATGCTTCATCAGGAGCATTCATGTATTTTATTAAGGATAACTCTTCATCACTATACTCAACATGGACATTCCTAGCGCCTGCCTCGTAGGCTTTTTCTGCTATTATCCTTACAAAATAAGCCCCATGAATAGGAGCATTAATTACCAATGTTTGCCCTTTTTGAATATTTATACCTGTTCTCACTAATAATTCTGCGTATTTTTCTAAATTCTCTTGATATCTTAACATTTACATGCACCCACTTTTTAAATTTATTATACAAAAAGAGGCTATCTTAACAAGATACCCCCTTAGTTTTATTTATTTGGCGTTAGCTTCTTCTACATTTACCCTCTTGCCCTTAATTCGCTTTTTGCTCATTATGGATGTTACACCCTTAGCATGCTGTTGTGGCACTTCAAAGAAACTAAACTTATCATGTACGGATACGTCACGGATTAACTGCCCTGCTATACCGACTTCTCCCGCTACCGCACCTACAATGTCACCCGCATTAACACCTTGTTGTTTTCCGATATTCATAAAGAATCTTACCATTCCTGATTTGCCAGGATTTCTGCCACCTCTAGATCCTCTATCTCTTCTATCTCCTCTAGATTGTTCTGGCCTTGTTACACTCGTAATTTCAGCTTGTTCTTTAAGATTCATTTGCATTTTAAGTAAAGCTGCTGCAATTACTGAAATATCATGACCCTTCTGTACTAAAGTAGATATATACTTATCATACTGATCTAAGTCACCTTCATCAATTACTTCTATAATGCTGTCAAACATTTGATTTGTTTTTGCCTTCATCATATCTTTCATAGTTGGCACTTTTTGTTCTTCAATTTTAGCTTTCGTATATCTTTCGATTTGTCTTAGCTCATTCATCTGTCTTCCAGATACAAAGCTATAGGCTGTACCTGTTCTGCCCGCTCTACCTGTTCTACCAATACGGTGAATGTAGTACTCAGAATCCTGTGGCAACTCGTAGTTAAATACTGCTTCAATATCATCAACGTCAATACCCCTGGCTGCAATATCTGTTGCTACTAAAATATCTATGGTACCATTTCTAAGTTTAGCCATAACTACATCCCTGGCGTTTTGGTTTAAATCACCGTGAAGAGCATCTGCAAAATATCCCCTTCCTTGTAATTCACCAACTAGCTCATCTACACCTTTTTTGGTATTACAGAAAATAATCGCGCGTTTCGGGTTATTAATATCCATTAATCTACACAAAACCTCTGTACGGTCGTTTCTATTTACCTTAAGGTAAAGCTGCTTTACATTAGATATTGTGATATCTTTTTGTTTAACCCTAAAAATTGTAGGATTATTTAAGAACTTGTTAGATATTTCTAAAATTGGTTTTGGCATTGTTGCTGAAAACAGCAAAATTTGCCTCTCTAGTGGGATTTGAACTAGTATGGTTTCGATATCTTCACGGAATCCCATGTTAAGCATCTCGTCAGCTTCATCTAGTATCATTGTATTGATATTAGCTAACTTTAAGGTGCCACGCCTCATATGATCCATAACCCTACCTGGGGTACCAATTATAATCTGCGCACCTCTTCTTAGAGATCTAATCTGTCTGTCAATAGGTTGCCCACCGTATACCGGAAGTATTCTTAGGTTTGTTTTGTATTTAGCAAGTCTTTGCATTTCTTCTGATACCTGTATTGCAAGTTCCCTCGTAGGGCAAAGAATGATAACCTGTGGTTGATTGTTTGATGTGTCTACTTTTTCAATTGCTGGTATACCAAATGCAACTGTTTTTCCCGTTCCTGTTTGCGCTTGGCCTATCATGTCTACGCCTTCCATAGCCTTTGGTATTGCAACTCCTTGGATTCCTGTAGCCTCTTCAAAGCCCATATCTGCAATTGCACTTTGCAATTCTTCAGATATATCTAGTGTACTAAATTTAAGTTTTGTCATTAAAAATAAAATTCCTCTCTCTTGTTAAAGTCATATATTAATTTACATTTACATCCTTACTATTATACATCAATTAAAACTATATAGCAAAGGTTTTATTATTTTGATACATTCCCTGCTACATTTAATACATCCCATGTCCTAGCAAATGGTGGTGAGTAGCATAAGTCCAAATTCCCAAGCTCATCAGTAGTCATCCCTTTATCAATTGCAGCTGCTAATACATCAACCCTTAAGACTGCTCCTGCCTTACCAATTATTTGGCCGCCTAAAATAACCTTTGTATACTTATCATAAATTAGTTTTACATAAATCTTCTGGGCACCTGGGTAATAATTCGTTTGGTTACGATCATTAATAAATACTGATCCGTATTCAAGCCCCATATCCTTCGCCTCTGCCTCAGTAATCCCTGTCCTTCCCGCTTCCATATCCATAACCTTAATAGCCGCTGAACCTAGTGTACCAGGGAAGGTGTTATTTTCTCCGGCTAAGTTTTCCCCAACAATTCGTCCTATTTTATTTGCTGTAGTTGCAAGGGGGATATACACATTTTGCTTCTTTACCTTATGATATACAGTTGCGCAGTCACCTGCTGAGTATATATCTTTAAGGTTTGTACGCCCATATTTATCTATAATAATGGCACCATTTCTTAACATGTTAAGTCCAGTATCTTTAAGAAAAGCCGTGTTTGGCCTTACTCCTGTAGCTATGATAACAACATCTGCAAGGTACTCCCCTTTGTCCGTTATTACTTTAGATACTTTGCTATGGCCTTCTAAAGCCTTTACCATTTCGGATAAATGAAGGTCAACGCCATGCGCCCTTATCTCTTCTTCCATTATATCTGTAACTTCCTTATCGAAGGAGCCTGGGATTACAGTATCATCTAGCTGGATAAGTCTAACATTCTTGCCTAGGTTTTTCATTGCTTCTACAAGTTCTATCCCAACATAACCTGCACCAATAATAACGATATTATTGTTATTATCATCGCCAACAATTTCTTTAATCTTCTTTCCATCTTCCATATTTTTTAGGGTGAATACATTTCCAATATCTACATTCTTTATAGGAGGTATTATTGAATCAGCCCCTGTTGCTATCATTAAAGCATCGTAACTATCTTCAAAAATATCCCCACTACTTAAGTTTTTAACCTTTAGTGTTTTTTCTTCCGGGTTTATAGATAGAACCTCATGGTCAATCTTAGCATCTATTCCTGCCCCTTGTGCCTGCTCAACTGTTCTTGCAATCATTTTATTTGGATCTGAAAAGAAACCACCTATATAATATGGCATTCCACATGTTCCTAAAGATATAATGTCTGTTTTTTCATATAGTGTGACCCTTGCATTTCGATTAATTCTAGCTGCCTTGGCCGCAGCACTCATTCCAGCTGCTATTCCACCTATGATTACTATTTTCATTCAAACACGCTCCTTTTCTTACATGTATTGTTGTATACCATATTACTACAATATTATGTTTTTAGCTAGTTTTACTTTTAAGTTCTAGGTATTCTTCGTACTTAACAGGCTTATCAATAAGACCCTCCGGTACAATCTCTATTATACGATTTGCTATAGTTTGTACTAATTGATGGTCATGAGATGTAAATATCACATTCCCCGGAAAATCAATAAGGCCATTATTCACAGCTGTAATTGATTCAAGGTCAAGATGGTTTGTTGGTTGGTCAAGAAGTAAAACGTTGGAACCTGATAGCATCATACGAGATAACATGCATCTCACCTTCTCACCACCCGATAATACCTTAGCAGCCTTAAGTGCATCTTCACCTGCGAATAACATTCTACCTAAAAATCCACGTACATAGCTTTCAGCCTGTTCTTCTGAATATTGGCGCATCCAATCTACTAGTGATAGGTCGCAATCATCAAAGAACTCGCTGTTATCTTTTGGAAAATATGACTGGGTTGTAGTAACTCCCCACTTTACGCTTCCACTGTCCGGCTCTAACTCCCCTGCTAATATCTGAAATAATATTGTTATAGCAATCTCATTTTGCCCAATAATTGCAATTTTATCATCTTTTCCTACTCTAAATGTAATATTATCTAAAACCTTAATTCCATCTATAGTCTTGGATAAATCTTCAACATACAGAATTTCATTACCTACCTCACGGTCTGGCTTAAATCCTACAAAAGGATACCTTCTTGAGGACGATGGCATTTCTTCAACTGTAATTTTCTCAAGTAGTTTTTTACGAGATGTTGCCTGCTTTGATTTAGAAGCATTAGCACTAAACCTTGTAATAAAGCTTTGAAGTTCTTTTATTTTATCTTCACTTTTTTTGTTTTGATCCTTAAGCATTTGCTGAACAAGCTGACTTGATTCATACCAGAAGTCATAGTTTCCAACATATAACTTAATTTTACCATAGTCAATATCCGCTATATGCGTACATACTGTATTTAAAAAGTGACGATCATGGGATACTACTATAACAGTACCTTCAAAATTAAATAAGAAGTTTTCCAACCAGTTAACTGATTTTAAATCAAGGTCGTTAGTAGGCTCGTCAAGTAAAAGGATTTCTGGTCTGCCAAATAAGGCCTGTGCTAAAAGAACCTTAACCTTATCCCCACCATTTAATTCACTTACCTTTTTATAGTGAGTATCAATTGCAAGTCCAAGACCTTGTAACATTTGCGCAGCCTCTGACTCAGCCTCCCATCCACCCATTTCTGCAAACTCTGCCTCTAGTTCAGATGCCCTTACACCATCCTCATCATTAAAATCTTCTTTTGCGTATAGTTCATCTTTTTCTTTCGATATCTCATAGAGTTTTGGATTTCCCATTATTACAGTATCTAAAACCGTATAGTCATCGTATTCATAGTGGTTTTGTTTGAGCACAGACATTCTTGCTTTAGGGGCAATGTGTATCTCCCCTGATGTTGGATCTATCTCTTTTGATAAAATCTTAAGAAATGTTGACTTGCCCGCCCCATTGGCACCTATAAGCCCGTAGCAGTTACCTGCATTAAATTTTATATTTACATTGTCAAATAGTTTACTAGCCCCGTACTGGAGACTAATATTGCTTGTTGAAATCATTTATAACCATCCTTTTTATATTTCTATTGTATTATCCTAAAATATTATAGCATACTTGGGGGGCAAAATATATGCCCTCCATACTATGCCTCGTATATTATAATGTGTCTTTTACCCTAATCTTGTTTCTAACCCTGGCAAGTTCGTGCCAGTTTCTGCGACTACTTAAATGAAATATTAGCTTTACTAACTCACTTACAAGGATAACACTTGCTGATAGTAAGATTATCTTCACCCATAATATCGTAGGTAGGGCAACTGCGTTAAAGAAACCTTTACATGTTTCTGTTAATATAACTTGCAAGGTCATTGTGATTACAATAACCCTAACAGCTATTTTATTGTTCCTAAAGTTAGGGAATATACTCTTAAGCCCAAACTCCCTGCAGTTAAATGCATTCATTAAGGCGCACATTGCAAAAATACTAAATAATACTGTTTGCATTTCATTTTTTTCTATGTTAGCACCTAATATATTAAATCTCATTTGCAAATATAGTAGTAGCGTAATGTATAAGGAGTTTGATATCATATTTACAAGCATAGACTTTGTAATAATATTAGCATCTTTACTAATTGGCTTATTTTTTAAAACGGCAGCCCTTACCGGCTCTAGACCCAGTGCTAGGGCTGGTGGCCCATCCATAATAATATTAACCCAAAGAAGCTGTATAGTTGTAAACGGCATTTGATAATCACCTATTTGCGATATAATTGCTATTAAAAATGCCACTATATTAACAGTGATTTGAAACTGTATAAACCTTTGGAAGTTTTGATATATGCCTCTGCCCCATTTAACTGCTTGTATAATTGTCCCAAAACTATCGTCTACTAGTACTATGTCTGCAGCACTCTTGCTTACTTCTGTACCTGCTATACCCATTGCAATACCTACGTCTGCCTTTGTGAGGGCTGGTGCATCATTAATGCCATCTCCAGTTACAGCTACTACCTCCCCTTGAGCCTGGAGGGCCTCTACAATCCGCATCTTTGTCTCCGGCTTAGACCTTGCCACAATACTAATATAATTTATTTCATCTGATAATTCCTCATCTGTTAACTGATCTATATAGATAGCTTCTACTGCTCTTTCCCTTTCATTTATAATACCTAGTTGCTGACCTATTGCTATAGCTGTATAAATATTATCCCCTGTTAGCATCTTTGTGCTAATGCCTGCCCCCTTAGCTATATAGACTGCTTCTTTAACACCTTCTCTTAGTGGATCCTGTATCCCAACAAAACCTACAAATACCAAATCTTCTTCTAGTCCTGCATAATTATGTATATTTTTTTTCGCTGGGAAAACCCTATAGGCAAAGGCCATGGTCCTCATTGCATCTTCTTGTAATCCTTGTATTTCTTTAAGAATAGCTTCCCTTCTTTGCTCTGGACATCTAATTACAACTCCATTTAAGTACTCATAACTACACATATCTATTATAATTTCCGGGGCACCCTTTACTAATAAAACATATTCCTCATCTTTTTTGATAATTGTACTCATGCGTTTACGCTCTGATGTAAATGGTGTTTGCCTTACTATTTGATTTTGTTGCCTTCTTGCCCTGTAATTAACTTTTTCATGTAATAATAAAAGGGCACATTCTGTTGCACTTCCTAAATAATGATAGTCATCACCTTCTTTTTGGATATCTGCTGTAGAGTTTATGATGCAGTTATCAACGAAGTATCCACCATTATCTAAATATCCTTCTTCTATTAAAGTCTCAGTCGCAAACTTACCACTTGTATATACCTTTTGTACTTTCATCTTATTTTGTGTTAGAGTACCTGTTTTATCTGAGCAAATAACACTTATAGCACCTATTGTTTCACAGGCTTCTTTTTTTGTAACTAGGGCATTAATCTTGGCCATTTTTTGCATGGTTATAGCCAAGGTCATATTTACCATAGTTGGTAATCCCTCAGGTACTGCAGCCACGATAAGTGCCACACATACTATAAATACAGCATTTAGTGGTTGAATCGAAAGCAGAAAATTCCTAAATCCTGAAAAGCTTAATCGTAATGTACGATCCACTATCATGTTACCGCTCATATATACAAATAATAATCCTGCTATAAATGTGGATATCTTTGATATGGCTGCCCCTAAATTACCTAGTTTAATCTGAAGTGGAGTATCCACATTCCTCCCCGATAGATTTTTTGCTATATTTCCCATCTGTGTATTATCACCAGTTGATGTCACAACCATTTTTCCTCTACCATATGATACTAGGGTTCCTGCAAAAAGCATATTAGTTTGCTTGGCTGGTATTGGATCTTGTACTATTTCACCCTTTTTGGACTTTATAGTCTCCATACCCACAATTTTATCTTGTTTCTTTGCCTCATCAGCCTCCCCTGTTAGCATGTCCTCCCTAACTTTTAAATCATAACTTTCTATAAGCCTACCATCTGCTGGGATCATATCCCCCATTTCTACTATTATAATATCCCCTGGAACTAACTTACTCTTATTGATTTCTATAACTTGTCCATTTCTTATTACTTTTGTCTCTATATCTTCTGTAATCTTAGCTAATGCCTCTGCTGCCTTTTTTGATCTTCCTTCTGTTACAAGGCCAATAATGATACCTATACTAACTGCTATTAGTATCCCAAGCCCGTCTTGATATTCTCCCACTACAAGGCTAACTCCGGATGCTATTAATAATATAACCATCATTTGCTCACTAATAGCATCCCATAATTCTTCCCATAGGGAGGCCTGTTTATGCTTTGTAAATTCGTTTTCACCGTACTCTTTTATTCTTGTGCTAGCCTGTTCATCTCTAAGCCCAAATTCCCCATCTACCCCTAGTGCCTCTAAGACATCATCTGCTTCTTCTGCAAAAAACTTCATTAAAATACCCCCCACATCATTAGATTATATATGTTAGTCCATTATAGCATTCATGGTAATTTTTTACAATATAATCATTTCATTACATTTCGTGGGGAGAAATTTTTTAACGGTTTATTGATAGGGCCATACGATTATAGGTATGCCTTTTGCCACGGATTACAATACTGTAGGCCATGATGTTTTCTGGATTTGTCATACCTGGGCTGCTTCCACCATCACCCATATGATGCATATCTGCACCAGCCATTTTACACATAAGGGCAATTTGTTTAATCGTATCGGTGTCTGCCCCTTCCTGAGAAGTACCTATGGCGGTCATAACAAGTGCACCTAACTCATGAATATATTGTACAAGTTCACTTACAAACTCAAGGCTTATGCCTGGGACTGTACCCGGCGCTGGTATTAATATTATATTTGCACCTGCATCTACAAAGGCCTTGATTTCGTCTTTACTAATAATAGAGCTTCCTGCTTGTTTTTTTGACCCTGATGCATGCATTTTACCAGCTATTAAAATAATATCATCACCAACAGTTTGTCTTATTTCTTTTAGGGATTCAATTATCTGCTCATTACTAACTCCCATTCCTGGGTTTCCTGTTAATACAATAAAGTCTACCCCCATAGCTACAGCTTTTTTTGCGTTTTCACCTGTAGCTTTTCTCCCTTCTGGAATTGTATATGTTGTGCCTATTGTTTCTTGCTTAAGATCAACTGGCTCTAGGTTAATTCCTACTGGTCTGCCTGTTAATCTTTTTATTTCTTTTATAATATCTAAGTCCCCTACCTCTACTTTGTGAACTAGTGGGTTATTTACATCAAACATATTAATAAGCATAATATCAGATCCAAAGGCAGCTGCTAGCTCCATTTGTGTTACATCATAGGCTGCATTTTCCATTGAGGGTATACATTCTGTTACAACTACCCGGCCCTCACTAGCCTCTATGGATTCCAGGAGTTCTTTTTTGCTCATATTTTTCACTTGTGATGCTGTTGCGCTAATTAGACGTCTTACCATAATATCCTCCACCTTTCGATAATTTAGCTCCATCTTACTTTACTTTTTTTTATTATTGCCT
>CAYUEJ010000044.1:0-9630 GCA_964442565.1 uncultured Candidatus Epulonipiscium sp. | reverse complement strand
ATTTGAACATCTATCTATAGCTTTTTGAAGTTCTCCCCTGTCTATATAGTCTTGAATTTTCCTTTTAACTTCCATATTACCTCCTAGGATACTTCCAGATTTGCAACTAAGTCCCTTTTCTTTTCTACCTGATCCTTGTCCATATTTGATTCGCGGTTGAAATGTATTTCTTTAAAGAAATCTGCAACCTCTTCTATACGGGTATGGATGGTAATAAGCTGCTCTTCATCTAAGCCCATTTTTATCTCTACTTTTGTTCCTTTATCTAGATTAGGGGGTAAGTCTATATCGAAACTTCCAACAATGGTAACATCTTCTATATCCCTATATTCCCCCTCAGTTATGCGAAGGGTTACTACTTCTTGCCTATGGTCTGAAGTATAAAATTCCCTTTTATACTGGGCTGGTAAGATACTATTACGCCTTAACATAATTTCATTTGCATATTTACCTGTTTTGGCATCTAAAATTACAATTCCTAGGCTATGAGATGATACATCTATAACTTTGGTTGTTTCCTCTGTTTCTTCCTCTAGTAGGCTAGCTTGAATTGCTGCCCCTAATGCCACGGCTTCATCTGGATTAGCTTCATATGATAATGGCTTGCCACATAGTTTTTCTAGGGATTCCCTAATATAGGGGATACGGGTGGATCCGCCTATCATTAAAACCTTATCAATATCGTCCCAGTCCATATCTGCACTTTTTAGGGCATTCTTGACTACATACTCTGTTCTCATATAATATTTAGCTATGCGTTTTTCAAAGTCATCCCTTGTAATTTTTATTCTTTCTCTTATATTTCCTATCTTAATACTAATAGTAGTCTTTTTTCTTGTACTTAGATGTATTTTGCATTCTTCTAACTTTTGATTAATGCCCTGTAGCTCATCTATGTATTCTTCATCAAAAATATCAATATCATGTTTTTCATCAAGATATTCTGCAACTAATTCAACTAGTTCCCTATCAAAAAAATGCCCACCTAACATCCTAATTCCATCAGTTGCCTTAACACTAATTTCATCAGGTGTGTAGCTTATTATACTTACATCAAAGGTTCCCCCTCCTAAGTCATATACTAATATATTGCCTGACTGAATTTTATTTGATTTTGCAAAAAATATTGCGGCGGCAGTAGGTTCATTTATAATCTTTCTAACCTTTAAACCTGCAATATGACCTGCATCTTGAGTGGCCTTCCTCTGAGCATCTGTAAAATACGCTGGAACGGTGATTACAGCTTCCTTAATATCATCACCTAAAAAATCCTCACTATCTTGCTTTAACTTTTTTAGAATAAAGGCAGATAGCTCTTCAGGGCTATATGACCCCCCCTCCTTATTCCTGTAAGTATAATGGTGGTTCCCCATTTCATTTTTTATATGTTGCACTACATTAGAATCATCAATAATAGCACTTTCTTTGGCAATCTCACCTACCACAACCTCGTCTGCCTCTATCATAATAGCAGATGGAGTGGATCTACTTCCTTCCTGGTTGGGTATGATATTCGGTACTCCTCCATGGTCTACATAGGCCATGGAGGAGAAGGTTGTCCCAAGATCAATTCCTATAATCATCTATATCCCCCTACTTTTAATATATTATATTTTAAAGATTTTTCCCCCTGGAAACATCCCTTTAGCAGTTTCCTCTAATTTTACATAATTACGAATTCCTAAATTCAAGTTTATTCCCGGTATGTCTTTCCTCTTATAAATACTAGTACCTTCCATATACATTAACTGAATCATGCTAGGAACTGCCATACATGATACCATAAATAAGCCTGTCCATATGTCTAAGAAGAAGCTAAATATAAGTCCGATTAAAAAAGCAGGAATCATACATTTAACCAGCACAATCTTTCCGTTAAATATTAAATCTGTCACTATAAATTTAGCGCTTTTCTTCCTAATGGCCTGAATTAATGTCATAGCTATAACAATGCCCAATATAATATTTACTACGGTATTTGCCTCACTGCTTATTTCTATTAAACGTGTATTTTTAATAAACAAGTTTATAACAGCTAGAAAAATCGGAATACTTGTTATGTAAAATACTATCTTATTGTATCTATATGGACCTCTTAGTTTAATGATAGCTATAGAAGTTATCAAATAGCCTGATAGCATAATAATATACTTAGCTACCATTCCCATCTTCGTTGGCACAAACCAGCTTAGCATAAATATAACCATCACTGCCATAAGTATATAACAAGCCTGGTCTATAGCTGGGTTAATAATATGGCGAGTCCTTGTTCTTATTTGTTTAAATGCACTAAGAACATCTTCTTCTAAATTATCTGCTTCCTTATATCTTTTTTCTGAATAGCTATCTAGAACTTCTTTTTTCTGCTTATAACCATCGACTAAAAGATGATAATAAATCTCATTAGTAACCTCTTCCATGTTTGCTTCTAAGGAATCTTTTTCTTCTTTAGGTGCTAATTCCAAGGTCCTATTATAAAATGCCATAAGTTCCTTATATCGGCTTTCTGATGGTAGCATTCTTCTTATTTTATCCTGCAGACTATAAGGCCTTTCTTTGTGCCCCTGATATACCTTTTCTAAAAGATTAGCAAGAGTATTATTCTTTTTTGATTCTTTAACTTTATTAATAGCTCCTAGGATATTTTGCTGTCGACTATTAATGGTCTGTTCATCAAATTTATTTTTTATTCTCTTCTTTTTTTCTTTACTTGTAGTCGCACATGTTTTTTCCCATTCAATAATAGATTTGCTAATATCATGAGTTGATAGCCCACCTAGCTCAGCTAGTTCAATTTCATTATGTATGGATTTAACTTCACCTTGCGTAAGCTTATTTAACTCCATTTCACCTAGGCTAGCAAAGTCCCATGGCGTCCGAAATTGGTTACCTTGGAAAGCTAATAAATTTATAAACCTAGCATGCCATGCCAAGTAATTACTACTATCTAGTTGTAAGGCATCATCGATGTAATCGGTAATCCTTTGATTCGTACTTCGCCATATATAACCATCCATTTCAGTTTCTATTTCCATTAAGGCTAACCTTGCAATACTATCTGCCTTATCTTTATTTAAATTTTGACTACTGTTACTACCCCCATTATATGTACTTTTATTATCTGTTTCTTTTGCTGTTTCTTTTACTTTTTCTGCTTGTCTTGATACTATTTTTTCTAATAGACTTTCTAATTTTTCTTGATCCATTGTATCTAAGTTGTAATCTTCTTCTACTTGGCTTTCTTGTATCTCTTCATTTGTTAGCATTCCCCCCTTGGCGCCTTGCCTTAAGCTTTTATCGTAGACTTGCCTACTTTCATCATTTATAAAAACTTCTAATGCTACTTCCATTCTTTCAAGGGATTTTCTTAGCTCATATTCCCTATCAGCATTGCCACCTGCATTATTAAGCCTGCGAATAATATCGGAACATTTATTTTCTAATTCTCCCCTTATATCCCCTGTGCTTAGGTTCCTATCTATATTATATTGTTTATAGTAATTGATAATCATTTAACCCTCCTAAGATGCAAATATTAGTTCCTCTTATCAACTGCCGGTGTTTTGAATGTGCTAAAAATATGATCAATCAAAACACCATATTCATCGTCCTGTTCCCTAGGATAGCTCATTATAAATGTATTAATAGCCTCCCTTCCTACGACAGTCTTCTTATAAAAAGCCTCATTCCCATCCTCCCAAGAAATCACAGCCCAATTATCCTTTTGGCGCTCGTAAAGAATCTTGGAAGCATTGGCAACATCTACTGCGTGGAGTCCCTGTGCTGTGTCCCCCATTATGTTATTAGAAGCATATGCCCAAAATCCAATATTTGTTTCACTATTAGTAAGAGTGATGCCGTCACCGTTATCAGATAATATTTTGCTTGTAAAAATATCTGGATATTCTAGTGAAAACTTATACCTTTCATTTTTATAAGGAATATAGGTAACATCCTCAGGAATCTGCTTTTTGCCTCCAACTGTATCAGCTCTGTCATTAGTTGTTTCTGCAATCTCTTCCTTTAATTCTTCCTCCCCTTTTAAACTCTCATCGCCCACATTAGGGGTAGTTGTTTCTTCTATTTGTTTATGGCTATTATTATTTATCAGTGTATCTTTTAAGACAAATAACTTTATGCCAATAAGTATTATTAACAATAATAATACTGCACTTGAAAATGCTATTATTATGGTATAAAAGGTTTTGTTATCCATGTAGCCTCCTCCTTCCTAACTTCTAACCTTTTTTGTAGTCTTAAAATAAGTATATACCTTTAAAAGAAAATATGTTCCAGCACTTCCTACCGTAGCTCCCGCGCTATCAATCATTACGTCCCTTACTTGCCCTGCTCTTCCAGGAATAAATAATTGATGCACCTCATCACTAATGGCATAGAGCACGCATATGATTATTGCTTGTATTATAATCCTATACCCCCTATCATCTATATCACTCGTAATATTTATGGCGCTTATTATTAAAACCCCTAAAATTAAATATGCAAAAAAATGAGCATTTTTCCTTACAATATGGTGAAATATCTCGAAATCAAAGCTCACATTAGGTATCATTTTTTTTATAATATTCATTATCTTTTCGGCCACACCAGAGCTTAGGTCACTGGATTCAGTTGCTGGCTGGTGTGATAGATAAAATATCAGGCCCATCCAAAATATTGCAGGTAACCATGCTAGTATTTTAGTTATTTTATTCATTACTTTCATTTATTCCTCTCTTAGTTATAATTTTCTAACCAGGTTAACAACAGTATAATTTTATCTTATTTACCATTCATAATCAACAAAAGCCTGGTTATTATACTAAGTTTCTTGCTTCTAATGCTTTTTTATCAACAGAACACGGCTTACTTCCAGATAACTTCCGCCTTTTTTCTTGGCGCCGTTCTTTTATACGTAACATTTGGATACCCAATAACCATACATGCTACAACTATCTCTTCCCCTTCTAGGCCTATGTATTGTTTTATTTTTTCTGAATATCCAGCTGCCCTTGCAAAAAATCCACTATATAGCATACCAAGCCCCTGGGCATATACCATGGTTTCCATATTTGCTACAGCAATACTTCCATTTTGTACTGATTTTGACACAACTAAAATAACTGTACCGGAATTAAAGAACAAGCTATCTTCCTTGTTTTCTGCATAATACTTTGTGTACATTCCCTTCCATATCTTTGCATAAACCTCTATATTAGCTGGCCCTTGATGATTTAAAATAGTATCCGCTTGCTGGTTTAGTTCTATAATCGCCAACTCTTTTAACTCTTCTAGGTTTTCCCTAATGACATAATATGAAACATTTTGTGCATTTCCTGCTGTTGGAGAATATCTACCTGCTTCTATAATCTTCTCTATCTTATCAACTCCAACTTCCTTATTTGTAAAATTTCTTATTGTTCTGCGATATTTTAAAGCATTCAAATATTGATCTGGGTCTAAAACAAAGGCCCCTTCGTCACACTCTAATACCTGCGACATATCATGATCAACTAATTCCACTGCATCCCTAGGACAAATGGCAACACAGTGCCCACAGTTAATACATCGTATATCCTTTGGTGTAGCATATCCATCCTTGAGTTCAATATCATTAGGGAAACAATCCTTGACACACAAACCACATCCAATACACTTGCTTTGATCAATTTTAATCATTATAAATCTCCTCTTTCTAAAATATTGTAAATAACATTATACTGTTTATTCTATCTTGAATTTCCAATTAGTCAGTAATAAAAAACTACAAATGGATATTGCTGCTCCCATTGTTACATCAGAAGCAAAATGCGCCCCTACAATAACACGGCTAACCATAACTAACACAGTCCAAATACCTGCTCCAATCCATAATATTTTTTTATTTTTCTGTAATGATGGTATAAAAGTTGGCAGTAATGATATCCACATAATAACAGCAGAATTTGCTGAATGCCCTGATGGGAATGACATACGTTCATTATCCATAGTAAATCCCTGGCGTACAAACCATCTTGTATATTCTTGTGCTGGCTCTATCATACTACGAAAGCGTAGCCGTCCCCATCCCATCTTAATGAGATTAATGGTCAAAATAGCCAATACAAAAGAAAGTATCCCCACGATTGCTGCCTTTCTAAGGGCCTCATAATGACTTTTATCCACTTGGTATGCTAAAAATAAACCTAGTACCACATATCCTATTGTAAACACTGGGATCATTGGTTTTAGCCCTTTAATATAACCGGCTGGCATCATTGCACCCATAATAGAAAATAAAAGAAGTAAGATACCAAAGCCAATAATACTTGACCAGTTTGACAATGCCTTCTCCTTATTACGTGTGATAATTAAGGCGCTTAAACTAAAAATAGCTATTAATACTCCTGGCAGTTCACCAAAGGCCTCAAAGAAAAGCCCATACATACTGTCTGGATTATAAAGGGCCATGGAAATAGCTAAATCTACAAATCCAAATACGATTAATAAAGCAACTACAACACTTAAAAAACTCACTACTTTTTTCTTTGAAATCATCATTTTTCCCCCTTATACGGTCTAATATAGATTTAATATTCCATAAGTGTAATAACCTGTATCTCATGTGGTACTAAAACAACTTTTATCGTAAAAAGCCCCTCTATTTTAACTTTTTCTACAAAATACTCTGGCCTTGACCTGGTTTTTAAATAGCTAAGTTCTTCTATGGTCATTCCCTCCGGTGCCCCCATGTGGAGCCATTCATCGTAGGCACTGCCACCTTTTGGCGAAACTGAGTACTGACGTTTAATATATTCACCTACTTCTAGTCCTTTTAGCTGGATATGTAGCACTTTACTCTCTGTCTGATTAAAAACATTATACCGTTCTAGCTGGTTCATATTACTTGCATGGCGGTAACGATACATAAGGTCATAATGCACATAGTGGTAGATGAAAATTTGGATTCCCTCCTTTGTCTTTGTGACAAAATACCCATCACCCTTTTCAAGTAATTGTGTCCCCATTTTATTTAACAGCTCAAAGACCCTATAACCACTTTTTTTAATATTATTCCGTGTGAAAAGCCCGAAGCCCCCGTGGAAAATTTCTTTGGCAGGTGCTATTTCTTCCATAAAATCACTGACAGTCCAATACCCAAATGCCCAAGCTGCATCATGATTTTCTAATATATTTTTAAATAAATAAGCCGATTTATAACAAGTATCGTTGCATAAGTCCCGCTGCCACAAGTTACTATTCCACTCATCAAGTAAAACTGGCAGATTCTCAAACCCCTTCCTTCCAAGTAGCTTCCTAAGCAGACTCATCTGATTCTTAATATAATGTTGATCATCACTGATTGCTATGGGAAACACATCGTCTCGCTCTTGAAGATGAATATTTTCATCCATTTCTTCTGGTTCTAGCCCATGGTAACAATGTACGGCTAGCAGATCTGGAATACACTGCTCCTTACTACAAAACTCCATAAAATCATCTATAAACTCTAATGAGGATAAAGTAGATCCTGGCCCACATACCCGGAAACTCTCATGGATTTTTTTTACCGTATCAAAACTAGCTTTATATAGTTTATAATATTCTTCCCTTGTATAGATATGAAACATTTCCCCAAACTCTGGCCCAGCCCAAGGGCAAAACAGCCATTTACTAACACAGGATATGCCATAACGTTTAATACAGTGTTTTAGCAATTCCTCTATTAAATAACACCATTTGAATAAATCTTTTGGCGTAGAAATAACACTTGGGCGACGGAAAATACGAACATCCTTCATTGCTAATTTAGATGGCATATAACTAAATTCTACATAAGGTAATAAATCAATGGATAATAAAAAATCAAATACCATATCCACATAGGTAAAGTTCAAAATAGGGTTACCCCTACTACCTTCCGAATAAACCATCATATCATCATCAAAAAGTCCATGAAATCTAAGGTGATTGAATCCAATTTCTTTTTGTAGGTCAGTCAATTGGCTTTGAACATCTGAAAGAAGAATATCTTTTGCATAACCAACATTAATGAGCCGCTTCCAAACCGGCTTTACTTCACCTATGACCCCCTGGCAGTCTATTTTTATTTGTTCCACTTGTAAATTATCATCTATTTCTGGCACCCTTGTAATGGTTGCATATTTTAGTAGGGAGTCAATTGCTGTAGAAACCACATTTCCTTCTCCCAGGGATACTTCTTTTGCCTTCCCTGTAGCATAGCAAGTCCGTGAGAAAGTCTTATTCCTGTTAAATATTCTGTAAATGTGACTCCTAATTCTTTTTGAAATAACCGTGATAAGTAGGAATTACTTAAAAACTCCCTCTTGGCTATCATGGTTAAGGTTAAATCTTCTTGGTAGGCAGAATGCATATATTGGGTAATTTCTCTCATTCTAGAAATTCCCTCCGCTTGTGATGGTATCTTTCCATCCTTAACCTGAAAATTCTGCAATAAATAATGCAGAAGTTCCATAATCCGGCCATACATATGAAGTGGCAAGGGTGACTCCTGCTTATACTCAGCTCTGAAAGCAAGGGCTAACCGTTCACGCAGTCCATTGAATTTATCCTGTTTATCTTTGGGATATAAAAAAGAACTACAGTCCACGACAAAACTTCCAATCTCAGGACAAAGCTTATTAATAAACATAGGAGATAGATAAAAAGATAATACCTGCCCACCCGATGGTACAATAAGGTTATGAAGTGTATGGCTATTAATAACAAAAATATCTTCAGGTCCAACTTCATAGATATCCCCATCTACTTGGAAAGTTGCCACTCCCTCTAATATAAAGACTATTTCTAACTCACTATGCAAGGTAATTGTTCCATTATCTGGACTGTTTAATACAAACTTAAAAGTCTTCTGTCCCATTTCGTTTTTTGACATAATTCCTCCTAATGATAAAAAGTTGTTGTAAAATAAACCTAATTGATTTATCCCCAACAACTCTTATCTACCTTTTTATCTTACTTTTTTATTTACTATGCTCTAATATAAAATTACCCATTTCAATAATACAGTCCTCAGACTGTGGATAAAACCCTGTATTATCAAAGTATGCATGGCCAAATCCCTTATACAATACGGTCTTAGTTTCAATCCCTGCCGCTGTTAACTTGGCTGCATATGCCAAACATTCAACCTTTAGATAATCATGTTCTCCAACTGTAATAAAGGTCGGTGGCAATCCCTTGGGATCTCTTGTATAGGGGTTTAGATAGTCATTTTTTGCATCATCAATACCTAGAATCTCCTCTAACCCACCACTCATTCCTCCAAACATATCTAACATCATTTCAAGTCCTTTTCTATGTTTGGGGAACATTTCAAACTCATCTTTGCTCCACTTAAAGTATTCATCCTCTACGCCTGCCATATTGAGGGTTGGATACAATAAGAGCTGCCCTTTTACTTTTTGTTCCCCATCTTCATAATCCTTGCTAGTACAATACTGAGTTAAATTTCCACCTGCACTGTCCCCTGCTACAAAAATATTGTTTTTATCTGCACCAAAAGATTCTGCTTCTTCATAAATCCACTTTAACACAGCATAACAATCCTCATGGCCAGTTGGATACTTATTCTCTGGGGCCAGACGGTAGTCTACAGAAACTGCCAAA
>CAYUEJ010000043.1:0-9719 GCA_964442565.1 uncultured Candidatus Epulonipiscium sp. | reverse complement strand
CTGTATTTTCTTCTTCAATTATGTCAACAATATCATCAATAGTAATAATTCCTACAAGACGATTTTCAGTATCTACTACAGGTAATGCTAGGAAATCATATTTCTTAAAGGTATCTGCTACAGATTCCTGATCCTCTAAGGTTTGTGAGCTGATAATATGGGTGTCCATTATATCTTTTATAAGAACATCACCATCGTTTAAAATAAGCTGGCGGATAGATATAACGCCCTCTAATTTACGATCAGATGACATAACATAACAAGTATTGATAGTTTCCTTATCAACACCTACCTTTTTTATAAGGGCTAGGGCTTCAGATACATTCATTTCTTTCTTTAAGGCGACATACTCGATAGTCATAATACTACCAGCAGAATCCTCAGGGTATTTTAAGAATTGGTTAATAAGCTTGCGCTTAGCCTCATCGGTATTTGAAACAAGACGCTTAACAATATTTGCAGGAAACTCCTCCATAAGATCAACGATATCATCTAAATATAACTCATCGACTATATATGTGATTTCCTTATCGGTTACTGATTGTATAATGTGGCTTTTACCTTCAGCGGATAGGTAGGAAAATACATTAGCTGCAATATCTTTAGGTAAAATACGGAACAGAACAATAAAGTGATCTTCGTCTTCCTCTACAAAGATATCTTCAAAGAACTGGGCAATATCTACAACATTCATTTTTACTAAAAGGTTACGAGCATCAATAAGTTTGTTTTCTGCAATAAGTTTTGAAATTTCATCAAACATAAAAAGATACCTCCTAAATAATATCACTATAATCATAGTGTACACTATCTATTATGAACTATACAAACTGTATTTGGCAACTATAAGATTATTTTTTTGCAAAATATGTAGACAAGTATGTTTACCTTACTTGAATCATAGCCCAAGAGGTTGTAGAATAGGGAGTATATGATTATGAGGAAAATTAGGAGGATAAAATGAAAATATTAGTAGATACACATGTGCATACAGTTTCTAGTGGACACGCTTATAGCACAATAGATGAAATTACAAGATTTGCCAGTAGCCAGGGATTAGAAGCGGTGGCTATTACAGACCATTCGGTAGCAATGCCAGGAGGAGCACATCCATATTATTTTGGTAATATAGTAGTGCTACCAGATTACATTAACGGTGTAAGGGTTTTTAAGGGAGTAGAAGCTAACATTATAGATTACGATGGCAATATAGATATGAGTCCAGAGGAGTTAGAGCACCTTGAGATAGTAATAGCAAGTTTACATCCGCCATGTCTTAGATTTGCTGATAAGGACGTTATTACAAGAACCTTAATGAAGACTATTGAGAACCCCAATGTTGATATTATTGGGCACCCAGGAGATAGCCGTTTTTTATTTGATTTTGAGAAGGTTATTAAGCATGCTAAGGAGCATAAAGTATTACTTGAAGTTAATAATGCATCTTTAAGGCCTACAAGTGTTCGTGAAGGTGTACGGGAGAACCTAATAGAGATATTAAAGTTATGCATAGAGTATGAAACCCCAATAGTGGTAGCAAGTGATGCACATTTTCATGAAGATGTGGGAGGACTTAAAGAGTCCATAGGACTGCTAGAGGAAGTGGGTTTCCCAGAGCATTTAATTATGAATAAGAATATGGAACGTTTAGTGAGATTTATTGAAAAAAGGAGAATTTAAATGGGCGCAAAGATTAATCCTAAGCTTAAAGATGATTCAATAGATCAGTTATTTAAAGCTATATTATTATTAGAAAATGTAGATGAATGTTATGCGTTTTTTGAAGATATATGTACTATTAACGAAATAAAATCCCTAGCCCAAAGGCTACAGGTTGCTAAGATGCTAGAAGCCAAGTGTAAGTATACAGATATTACAGAGCAAACTGGTGCATCAGCGGCCACGATTAGTAGGGTAAATAGGTCCCTTAGCTATGGTACAGATGGATATAGAAATATTTTAGAGCGTTTAAGAAAAGATGAATAAAAACTTGGAAAAATGGGAGGCTATATAATGAGTATAACCACAGGATTAAATAAAATGCAAAAAGAGGCAGTGCTACATACTGAAGGGCCACTGCTTATTTTGGCAGGCGCTGGCTCAGGTAAAACAAGGGTACTTACTCATAGAATAGCACATTTAGTTAAGGATAAAGGTATAGATCCATGGAATATACTGGCTATCACATTTACCAACAAGGCAGCCAGTGAGATGAGAGAACGTATTGAAGTCCTAATTGGAAAATCAGAGGCACATAGCATGTGGGTAAGTACCTTCCACTCTATGTGTGTACGCATATTACGAAGGGATATACATCTATTAGGATATGGCAAGTGGTTTACCATATATGATACATCAGATCAGAAAGCCCTAATCAAGCAAATTATCAAAAACTTAGATTATAACGAAAAGGCTTTTCCGGTTGGGTCAGTACTAGGAGAGATTAGTGCCCAGAAGAATGAAGCCAAATCACCAGAGGAATTTGCCAAAGATGCAGGGGCAGACTTTAGGTTAGGAAGAATTGCAAAGATCTATGCCATGTATCAGCAGCAACTAAGGGAAAATAATGCTTTAGACTTTGATGATTTACTTATGAAGGTGTACGAACTTTTTAGTAATCATCCAGAGGTCCTTGAATTTTATCAAAACAAGTTTAAATATATACATGTAGATGAATATCAGGATACAAATACTGTTCAGTACTACCTTGTGCGTCTTTTAGCAGGAGATGTGCAAAATCTATGTGTTGTGGGTGATGATGACCAGTCTATTTATGGTTGGCGTGGTGCTAACATAAGAAATATTCTGGATTTTGAAAGGGACTTCCCAGGTTCTAAATCAATTAAACTAGAGCAAAACTATAGGTCAACGGCTACCATCCTAGATGCGGCTAATGCTGTAGTGTCACTTAATTCAAAACGAAAAACCAAGAAGCTTTGGACTGACAATGATGAGGGTGAGGCTATAGAGATTTTTAAGGCTAGTAATGAATATAAAGAAGCAGAATATATTGCTAATAATATTAGAAACAAGGTTATATCTGGAGAAAGGCAATTTAGTGATTTTGCAGTTCTTTATAGGACCAATGCCCAGTCAAGGGTACTAGAAGAAAAAATGGTATCAAACTCTATTCCTTATAGGTTGTTAGGTGGGACTAGGTTTTACGAGCGTAAAGAGATAAAGGATTTATTAGCATACCTAAGGGTGATTTCTAATACTGAGGATGATATTGCTACCCAGCGTATTATTAATGTCCCAAGAAGGGGTATTGGGGCGACAACAGTAGATAGGATTTACCAATATGGGCTAGAGCAAGGCATGGGTTTTTATGAAACGGCAAGGCATTCTAAGGAATTAGGGGTAGTTGGTAATGCACCAGCAACAAAGGTAGTTAATTTTATTACTATGATGGATAGATTTAGAACCATGGAGCCAATGATGGGTATTAAGGAGTTATTAGAAGATGTAATTGATACAATTGGTTATTATGATTACATTAAGCAGCAATACTCAGAAGATGCAGAGGATAGAATAAGTAATATAGGAGAGCTTATTTCTAAGGTTGTAAGTTATGATAATACATCTGATGAGCCTAATTTGGCTGAGTTTCTAGAAGAAGTTACCCTAGTAGCAGATGTGGATAATTATGATGAAAATAGTAACTCTGTTGTGCTTATGACTCTTCATAGTGCAAAAGGATTGGAGTTTCCGGTTGTGTATATACCAGGGTTAGAGGAAGGCTTATTCCCGAGTTCTATGAGTATGAATGAAGGTGTGGATGGGTTAGAGGAAGAAAGAAGGCTATGCTATGTAGGTATTACAAGAGCAAGGGAGCAGCTATATCTACTTTATGCGGAGTGCAGGAGAACTTATGGAAGGGTACAGTATGCTGCCCAGTCTAGGTTTTTAGGTGAGCTTCCAAACCAGCACAATATCCAAAGCATTGAGCGAATACCATCTAAAAGGCCTAGCTTAATTGATAACATCCCAAAATCAGTAGATACTGACTACAAGATAGGTGATGTGGTTGCCCATATCAAGTTCGGTAATGGAGTTATTAAAGAAATAGAAGAAAAAAACAATGATTTATTTCTTTCGATATGTTTTGAAAACGATGAAATTAAAACATTAAGCGCGAAATTTGCACGTTTAAAATTGACAAAATAAAACAAAATTAAAAAATTAAAGAATTATCAAAAAAAGGCTTGTAATAATATGGAAGTGGTGTTAATATTAATTCAACTTATACATCGTCTCAATAATTATGCATAAAATAAACGTCTGTGGAATAATCATGAAAAGTAGGTATTTATTATAATTTGTAATTATATTAGATGGGATGTGGCAGTGTGCTTAATATTAATACAGAAAAAGTAGATATTGCTGAAGTTGAGGCTCTAGTGGCTGTTACTGAGCAATTTGTAGTTTTGGCGGAAACACTCCGTAATCAGGGAGATATTTCGCAGTTAGAATATGATAGCATGACATTACTTAAGAAGAGGTTTTTAGAAGATGTTAAAAGCAAATATTTATAACATCTTCTAAGGGATTCCTTATATATGCTATGCTTGTAGAAAGAGGATATATAATGCGGGGGAATAAAATTAAACGCATCCAGGAGATAGTGCCTTTACTAGCTGAGGCAGCGCGTATATATGAGCAAGAAGATAGAGAAATAATGAGCAATAAAGAGTATGATAAACTTTATGATGAACTAGTACAGCTTGAGCTAGAGACTGGAATAGTTCTGGCTAATAGTGTGACTCATAGGGTAGGATATGAGGTTATAAGCAGTCTACCTAAGGTGAGCCATACCCAAAGCATACTATCCCTAGATAAGACTAAGGAAGTAGGTAAGCTGGTAAGCTTTCTAGAACAAGATAAAGGCTTATTATCATGGAAACTAGATGGTCTAACAATCGTAATCACTTATAATAATGGGGAACTTGTTCAGGCCATTACAAGAGGTAACGGCGAGATTGGGGAGGATATTACTTCAAATGCAAAAACCTTCGCAAATCTCCCTTTAAAAATAGAATATAAGGACGAGCTAATTGTAAGAGGAGAAGCTATTATTACTTACTCAGAATTTGAGAAGATTAATGCCAGCTTACCAGATGAAGAAAAGTACAAAAATCCTAGGAATTTATGTAGTGGTAGTGTAAGGCAGTTAGATTCTAAAATAACTGCACAAAGGAATGTGCATTTTTATGCTTTTACTATTGTAGAAGGTGGTATTGAAACCGATTCTAAAGAGCAGCAGTTAATATGGCTTGATGACCAAGGCTTTGAAGTGGTAGAGTATAAGGTTACAACAGCGCTAGATATTCCAAAGACAGTGGAGTGGTTTAGCCAGTATATAGGAGAGAGGGATTTTGGATCAGATGGCTTAGTATTAACCCTAGATAGTATATCTAAATCACAGGCACTAGGTGTTACGGCCAAGTTTCCACGTCACTCTATAGCTTTTAAATGGCAAGATGAAGTTAAAGAGACTAAACTGCTTAGAATGCAGTGGAACACATCAAGAACAGGATCTATCAATCCGGTAGCCATATTTGAGCCAGTAGATTTAGAAGGTACAACAGTGGAGAGGGCAAGTGTTCATAATGTTAGCATACTACAGGATTTAGCATTAGGTATAGGAGACCTAATTAAAGTATATAAAGCTAATATGATTATACCGCAGATTTCAGAGAATATAACTAGAAGCAATAATATGGAGATTCCTAATAATTGCCCAGTTTGTAATGGTGAAACTCGCATTCAGACAATCAAGGATGCTAAGGTACTCTACTGTACAAATCCTAATTGTGAAGCTAAGAGAGTAAAGGCCTTTGTTCATTTTGTTGGGCGTGATGCTATGAACATACAAGGATTTTCAGAAGCAAGTATAGAAAAGTTCATAGACAATAGGCTTATCCATGACTTTATAGATCTATACCATTTAAATAAGCATGAAGAGATGATTAAAAATCTAGATGGTTTTGGACAAAAATCTTATGATAGGATTATAAAATCAATAGAAGATTCAAGAAGCATAGGATTACCTAACTTTATCTATGCACTTGGGATTGAGCAAATAGGAATTAATAATGCGAAATTAATTTGTAATCACTTTGATTATGATATATATAAAATAATGCAGGCTAGCGAAGAGGAGCTTGTTTCTATAGAGGGAATAGGGGCTATAAGTGCGCATAGCATAAGGTCCTATTTTAGTTTAGAAGAAAATAAAACCCTTGTAAGCAGACTCATAAAAGAAATAAGATTTATAATACCAGAGTTAAATAATATAAAAGACTCTAATATAAATAATAAAAACTTTGTAATAACTGGTACGGTAAACCATTTTAAAAATCGAAAAGAGCTAGCTGGGAAGATTGAAGAACTAGGTGGCAAGGTTGTAGGTTCAGTGAGCAGCAAGACGGATTATTTAATCAACAATGATACTAATTCTACATCAGGCAAAAATAAAAAAGCAAAAGAACTTAATATTCCAATAATAAGCGAAGAAGAATTTATGGCTATGATATAGGCACAATATGTCGTCATCCCTAATATAATGAATCAAAAACCACTGTAGGGGTGATTAGATGTTAGAAGCCATGTTGCTAGTAACAGCAATATCTATAGATGCATTTGTTGCTAGTGTAGCTTATGGAGCTAATAAAATAAAAATACCCTTTTATTCAGTTCTAACAATTAATATAGTGTGTACCCTTCTACTGGGAATTTCCCTCTATTTTGGAGCTATCATAAGGGAAGTAGTGCCTGGTAACTTTGTAGGACTAGTAGGAATAATAATCTTACTGTGTTTGGGTATATATCAATTGTTTGAAGGATTATTTAAGAATATTATTCAAAAATATTTAGTTAAAAATAAGAAGGTTAACTTTCACCTATTTAACTTTAGATTTGTATTAGAAGTTTATGTGGATGAAACTAAAGCAGATTTTGACAAATCAAGACGATTAAATGTCAAAGAGGCTTTTGCGCTTGCAGTTGCTCTTTCAGTAGATGGCCTAGCAGCAGGGTTCGGAACTGCCCTAGGAAATACTAATTATATTCAAATCTTATTATTTTCACTGATATTTCATATGGCTGCCATATGGAGTGGTGTCCATGTTGGGCAGGGATTAGCACGTAGGATTAATATAAATATGTCATGGGTTAGCGGTATAATTATAATATCCCTAGCCTTGATTAGATTAATAAGTCTTTAAAAAACTCCCCAAATAACATTGTTATTAGGGGAGTTTTAGGGTAATATAAGGGAAAGGCATAAAATATTAGGAGGGTACAAATGAACAAAACAGTAGTTAGTACAGATAAAGCACCAGGGGCAATAGGGCCTTACTCACAAGCAATTAAAATAAACGGAATGGTTTATACATCGGGTCAATTAGGCATTAATCCAGCAACAGGTGAGATGCCAGAAGATTTAGCTTCACAAGCCCATTTAGTATTTAAAAACTTAAAGGCAGTTTTAGAAGAAGCAGGGGCAAGCATGGATAGCGTTATAAAAACATTAGTATTCTTATCAGATATGAATGATTTTGCAGCGGTTAACGATATCTATAAGGAGTACTTTACAGGTGACTACCCAGCTAGAAGTGCGGTAGAAGTGGCTAGACTACCAAGAGATGCAAAAGTTGAAATAGAGGCTATTGCGGTAGTAAAGTAATTATGGCTTTATTAAACTCTACCTTTTTTATAAAGGTAGAGTTTTTTTCAAAAAGGGGGACGGTTAACAAATTTAAGCAGTTTGCAAACTACTTAAATTTGTTAACCGTCCCCAAAAAAGGAGATGGCAAGGTGGGAAAAGTATACTTGATTGGTGGTGGACCTGGGGATGAAACCCTTCTAACACTCAAAGCAGCAGAAGTTTTAAGTAAATGTACGGCGGTAATGTATGATAGGCTTGCAGGGGAAAAATACCTTAAGTACTTAAATGATTCTTGTGAGATATATTATTGTGGTAAGGAAGCAGGGGCCCATTCTAAAACCCAAGAAGAAATAAATGAAATGTTAGTAGAGTTAGCTCATAAGGGACATACTATCGGGAGGATTAAGGGTGGTGATCCTTATGTTTTTGGAAGGGGCGGCGAGGAGGCCCTAAGGCTTAAGGAAGAAGGAGTCCCATTTGAAGTAATTCCAGGTGTAACATCAGCCATTGCAGTTTTAAACTATGCAGGTATTCCTATTACTCATAGGGGGATAGCCCAAAGCTTTCATGTTTTTACCGGAATGAGCGTGGATAAACTTAATATAAACTGGGAGTCGGTAGGGGGCTTAGAAGGAACCCTTGTGTTTTTAATGGGACTTAGCAATTTAGATAGTATAGTAGGCAAGTTAATAGATAGTGGGAAGCCCCAAGATACACCTTGCGCAGTTATCATGCAAGGGACAACATCTAAGCAGCAAAAGGCTATCGGAACCTTAAGTACAATTTCAGATATAGTTAAGAAAGCGGCCTTTGTATCTCCTTGCATTATAGTAGTTGGTCAGGTTGTAAGCTTTAATAATAAGCTAGCCTGGTATGAAAATAAGCCGCTATTTGGCAGGAATATATGTATTACAAGGACAAAAAAACAATCAGATTCTATTAGGAAGCAGCTACTAGATTTAGGTGCAGAAGTAACACAAATTAACCCTATAGAAATAAAAGAAGATAAAAATCAGTTAGATCCATACGTTAAGAAATTTGGTGAATACGATTTTATAGTTTTTACATCAGTAAACAGTGTTCAAATATTCTTTGAGTACCTAATAGCAAATGAGATTGATGTAAGGACTATTAAGGGTAAGTTTGCAGCTATTGGGCCAGCAACTTTGAAAGCTATTAGAAGATATGGGATTGTTACTACAATACTAGCAAAGGAATTTGTGGCAGAAGATTTGTTTATGGAGATGCAGGAGCATGTAAGTGAAGGTGATAAGATATTGCTACCAACTTCCTCCCAGGCTAGAGATTACCTAAAAATCAATTTGGAAAAATGTGGGGCTATAGTAGATAGGGTAGATATTTATAAGCTTGCAATGGGAGTGGCAAGAGAAAATTTTGCGAGTGCGGATATTGTTCTATTTACATCCCCATCTACATTTAAAAATACAGCAGAAATAGTAGGACTTGATAAGATAAAAGAAAAAACAGTTATTGCAATCGGACCTATTACAGAAAATGAAATAGTAAGGCATGGAATTAAGCCTTATGTATGCGGAGAATATTACTCTGATGCAATGATTGATAAATTACTAGAACTAGCAAAAGAGAATAAAATATAAAGGAGATATGTTGCAATGAGAAATGAATCTATATTTATGGAATCCCAAAAATATATACCAGGTGGTGTTAACAGTCCCGTTAGGGCATTTAAAGCTGTAAACATGTTTCCACCTATTATAAAAAAAGCCAAGGGTGCTATTATTACAGATGAAGATGGCAATGATTATATTGACTTTGTAGGGGCGTGGGGTCCTATGATTTTAGGACATAATGACCCTGATGTTGTAGAAACAATTAAATCAACAAGTGAGGAAGCGATTGCTTTTGGAGCCCCAACTAACCTGGAGTTAGAACTTGCTAAATTTATATGCACAACAGTGCCTAACGTGGATATGGTGCGGATGGTAAACTCTGGAACAGAAGCTACTATGAGTGCAGTTAAACTAGCTAGGGGGTATACAGGCAGGGATAAGATTATTAAATTTGCAGG
>CAYUEJ010000042.1:0-9765 GCA_964442565.1 uncultured Candidatus Epulonipiscium sp. | reverse complement strand
GTGTTTCCTATACCATATCTA
This sequence comes from uncultured Candidatus Epulonipiscium sp., assembly GCA_964442565.1. Taxonomy (GTDB): domain Bacteria; phylum Bacillota; class Clostridia; order Lachnospirales; family Cellulosilyticaceae; genus JAAYSX01. The sequence continues at coordinate 9,744 of CAYUEJ010000042.1, read as the reverse complement.
CTACTTTTGTGTTATATTAGAAAGGTACGCAATTAATATAACATAATGAGGGGAGTTAATTAGAATGTTGAGAAGATTTATACATTATTATAAACCACATAAAAAATTATTTATGATTGATATGCTAAGTGCGTTTATAGTTGCCCTATGTGACTTGTTTTATCCAATGATTACAAGGAATATTATTAACGATTACGTTCCAAATAAAAACTTACGCTTGATAGTTACTTGGTCTGTAATTTTATTATTTATTTATATCATAAAAGCAGGGCTTAACTATGTAATTCAGTATTATGGTCATGTTGTAGGTGTTAGAATGCAGGCAGATATGCGCCGTGATATATTTAGACATCTACAAAAGTTACCATTTTCATACTTTGATGAAAACAAAACAGGTGTTATTATGTCTAGAATTATTAATGACCTAATGGATATAACAGAGCTAGCCCACCACGGCCCAGAGGATTTATTTGTATCTAGTATTATGTTAATTGGATCATTTATTATATTATCAACTATTAACCTAAAACTTACAATTATTATATTTGCATTTATTCCTTTACTAGTCCTGTTTTCCATTCAGAAAAGAGTGAAGATGAATAAGGCATTTACAGCAACAAGGGTGGAAGTCGCAGAAGTTAATGCTTCATTAGAAAATAGTATATCAGGAGTAAGAGTAGCTAAGGCTTTTGCAAATAAAGAATACGAGGTTGAGAAGTTTGATAACAGCAATAATAGGTTTCAAGAAGTAAGGGAATACGCCTACAAGGCAATGGCGGAGTTTTATTCAGGAACTAACTTTATTATTGACCTTTTGAATGTAGTTGTTCTACTGGCGGGGGGATATTTTACATATCAAGGCTATATTGACTTTGGCGATTATGTAGCATATTTGCTTTTTGTTGGTTTATTTTTAGCACCTATAAAGAAACTAGTACAGTTTGTTGAGCAGTACCAATCAGGAATGACTGGTTTTGAAAGATTTATAGAATTAATAGACGAGCAGCAAGAGGACGAAGATGAAAAGGCAGTAGATCTTAAAGAGGTTAAAGGGGAAATTAAATTTAAAAACGTCGGGTTTAAATATGATGAAAATACAAGGATTTTCCGTGATATTAACCTTAATATTGAAAGTGGGAAAACCATTGCCCTAGTGGGACCATCAGGTGGAGGTAAAACAACGCTTTGTCATTTAATCCCGAGATTTTATGAGGTTGATGAGGGGCAAATACTTTTAGATAGTACGGACATTCGCAATATAAAAAGAGAATCCTTAAGGAAAAATATAGGGATAGTACAACAAGATGTATTTTTATTCACCGGAACTATTGGTGAGAATATTGCTTACGGGGATTTAGATGCTTCCCATGAGGAGGTTATAGAGGCAGCAAAGAAAGCCAATATTCATGACTATATTATGACTTTGAAGGATGGTTATGATACACATATTGGTGAGCGAGGTGTTAAGCTATCAGGTGGGCAAAAGCAAAGAATCTCTATTGCTAGGATTTTCCTAAAAAACCCTCCAATTCTTATATTAGACGAGGCAACATCAGCGTTAGATAATACAACAGAAATGCTAATTCAAAAATCTTTAGAGGTGCTCAGTAAGGGAAGAACGACCCTAATAGTAGCACATAGATTATCAACCATAAAAAATGCAGATGAAATAGTTGTTATTACAGAAAAAGGTATAGAAGAGCAAGGAACTCATAAAGCATTATTAGATAAAGATGGTATGTACGCCTACTTATACAATTCACAATTTAGCGCGGTATAAATATGAAAGGGCGATTGGATGTACGATAAATGGATAGATATGCTAGCAGGTACAGAGTTATTTAAAGGAATTGATAAAAGTGAGCTAGTAAAAATACTAGGCTGCTCAAACCCTAGCATTAAGCGTTATAAAAAAAGAGAAATCATAACCATAGAAAAAACTGAGTTTACGGGAATTGGTTTAGTTTTAGAGGGGGAAGTTTCCCTAACAAAGGATAATTTAGCTGGGGACAGACTAATTATAGCAAGGATAAAAGATGGGGATATCTTTGGGGAAATATCAGCTTTTGTGGATAAAAATTGGTTAGAAACAGTTACGGCTCAAACAGACTGCCAGGTCCTGTTTTTATCCCCTGATAGGATAGTAGGAATGTGCCCACATATGTGCAATGGGCATAGGATTCTTATACAAAACACACTTCATCTAGTATCAGAAAAAGCTTACGTACTTCACAAAAAGGTCGAGATGCTATCCCTAAGTAGTATAAGAAAAAAAGTCAGCACCTACCTTCTAGAGCAGTACTACCTTAAGGAAACCCCAAATTTTAAAATCCCCCTAAAAAGAAATGAACTAGCCGAATACCTTCACATACAAAGACCCTCCCTATCCAGGGAGCTAGCAAACATGAAGGACGAAGGTCTAATAGATTTCCAAGGCAACAACTTTAAGATTCTAAATCTAGAATTGCTCAAAGAGTGTCTCTAAAGACCACTACTAGGCCATATATACAATGGGAAAGGCCCCCTCTTTCAGCGCTTTTGCAAGGTAAGTTGTGTGCGGTGAAAGAGGGGACCTTCCCATGAACCCATTTATGGCCTACGGTCTAAGGATTCTGTCAGCCATAGGGGCCCTTAGCATACTAGCCGATGGCATATTAGAACCTAAAAGAGGTGTCAAATAATATTTAAAGGCATCTGTTACATGATTGCCCTTCTCATTAATAAAGTGATCTGGCATAAGCTTTGTTTGAGCAGCAAGTTTATCAAGCTGTGTTAACTTATAATCAACAGAGTAATACCCAGTCCTGTGGATAGTTATAGAACCATCCACATTATGCCAAAGGGCAAACTGTGCAGCTTTTTCTCCAACTTCCCTTGCTTCTTGTTGATCCACGTTAGATACGCAACCCATAAAAGAACGTTGTAGGTAGCCAAATGTATCCGCACGAACCCTGTCTATTTTTAACTTTTCTTTAATTTGATTTGTAAGAATATCACCTAAGGCACCAGTTCCTGATAACTCTACGTTACCATGGGCATCAGTTTTGCAATTTTCATATTTTGTAATAATTGGTACACCGTGCTCATCCTGAATACCTTCAGATACGGCAATGATACACCTACCGAGCTTATCATAAATTTCCTTAACTTCCATTAAAAAATCATCCATACTAAAAGGTCGCTCTGGTAGATATATAAGATGTGGTCCATCATCAGGGTATTTTTGAGCTATAGAAGATGCTGCAGCCAAAAATCCAGCATGACGCCCCATAACCACCCCAATATGTACTCCGGGAAGGGCCCTATTGTCTAAATTAAGTCCTATAAAAGATTGGGCAACAAACTTAGCAGCTGAACCATAGCCAGGTGTATGGTCGTTAATTAACAAGTCATTATCAATTGTCTTAGGGATGTGTATAGCCCTAAAGTCGTAATTCTCATGCTCAGCCTGTTCATTAACAATCCTAACAGTATCAGCAGAATCATTACCGCCGATGTAAAAAAAGTACCTAACATCATGTGCCTTAAAAACTTTAAAGATTTCTTGACAATATGCAAAGTCGGGCTTGTCCCTCGTTGAGAGAAGTGCAGATGAGGGTGTTACAGCAACCCTCTCTAGATTGTGAGTAGTCTCTTGCGTTAAATCAACAAAACGTTCATTAATAATGCCGTTCACACCACCTAAAGCACCATAAACCTTTGAGATTTGTGGAAACTTCCTAGATTCAAGAGCAGCACCTACTAGAGACTGATTGATTACAGCGGTAGGGCCACCACCCTGTGCGATTACTACTTTTCCTTTTAGTTTCATTAATCATTACCCCTTCCTATTATATATAAGATTTGAATAACAATGTACAAATGTATTATAGCATAAAGAGTGATAAAGACAAAATATAATTAATATATAGAAAGCATGAAAAAGGTAGTGAAATAAGGAGAAGGCTATGATATAATTGTTTGGATACATAATTTAACAAAAGGGGGAGATTGAAATGATTGAAAAAAGGAATATAGGTTTAGCAATACTATTTTCCATTCTTACATGTGGTATTTATTCAATATATTGGTTCATTAAGATGACTGATGAATCCAATGCGCTCAGTGGTGAGCTGGAGATGTCTGGGGGGATGGCATTTCTTCTTACTATTGTCACATGTGGAATCTACACCTTATTCTGGAACTATAAAATGGGGAAAAAGATGCAAATTGCTCAGCAAAGGGCAGGGGTGCCGGCGGCAGATAACTCTGTTTTATACCTAATTCTTGCGATTTTTGGCTTCCAAATAATATCTTATTGTATTATTCAATCAGATATTAACGCTTTGGTATAATGGGATTATGATTAAAAAAATAGAGGCAATAATACTTGGATTAATACTAATAGCTTTAAGCATATTTGTGTATTTTAAGGATCCATCTAGTGGTCCAATTTTGCCTTGCATATTTAACAAAATAACAGGACTTTACTGCCCGGGATGTGGAATGACTAGGGCAGTAAACTCCTGTTTTAAATTTAAGTTTTATAATGCACTAAGGTTTAATGCATTAATATTTATAATGCCCATAGGACTAGGGCTTTATTACTTTGCAATCCGGAGCAAGAGGCAAGGGATTGCAAAAATACTACTTACCATAATGATTATTATAGCGGTGGGGTATGGCATTTTAAGAAATATACCTAGGTTTGATTTTTTAGCACCTATTTGCCTTTAACTAAGTAGTATAAAGTCTTAACCATAGTTCCGGTAGCACCCTTAGGTAAGTAGCCACATGGCTTATCAAGGAATGAAGTACCCGCAATATCTAAGTGAACCCAAGGGATATCATTTACAAATTCTTGTAAAAACAATCCAGCAGTTATAGTACCAGCACCCCTACCACCTGTATTTACTAAATCCCCAACGGTTCCCTTAATAAGTTCCCTATAATCATCATGGGTAGGAAGTTGCCAGATATTTTCACCAGCTAATACAGAAGCCTTTTTCACCTGGCCCATTAACTCATCGTTGTTTGTGATTGCACCTGTGTAAGTGTGACCCAGGGCAACTATACAGGCCCCTGTAAGTGTAGCTAGGTCTATTATCTTATCTGCCTTCACAACAGTTGCAGCGTACCATAGGGCATCAGCTAGTGTAACCCTGCCCTCAGCATCGGTGTTGAGAATTTCAATAGTCTTTCCTGACATTGAGCTAATAACATCCCCTGGTTTATAAGCACCACCAGAAATCATATTTTCGCAGGCGGCCACAATAGCTACTACGTTTTGTTTAAGATTGGATGTAGCAATTGCCCTCATTGCAGCAATAACTGCAGCTGAGCCAGCCATATCAGATTTCATATCAACCATACTATCAGTAGGTTTGATAGAGTAGCCACCTGAATCATATGTTAGGCCTTTACCAACAAGGGCAATTTTCTCCTTGCTATCAGGATTACCATCCCAGGACATAACGATAAACTGGGGTTCCTGGGCAGAACCTCTTGAAACTGCTAAAAATGCTTCCATTCCTATCTCTGAGATTTCATCCCTTCCGTAGACATCTACCTTAACCCCCAGAGGTATTAATTCTTTCTGGGCAGCTAATGAAAGTTTTTTTGGTGTTAAAACAATAGCGGGCTCATTTACTAGGTCCCTGGCAAAAAATATAGATTCAGTTAGAAGGGTAGCCTGATTGATATCTGCCTGAATTTCCTCTTTGCTTGATGTAGATGAAGTAATATATACATCCGTAAGTGTAGGAACAACTTTCTTTTCTGTTAGATATTTTTCAAAGCTATACTCAGATTGTAATAGCCCTTCTGTAATAGCCAGTACAGATAAATTAGATTCAATGTGTATACTCTTAACCTTCGACTTCATAAGAGATTGCCCTAATTTATAAAAAGTTTTTGTGATTTTATCATCTGTTAATTCGTTTTCATTACCAAGGCCGACTAAAACAATATTGTCACCCTTATGAGATAGGTCTGAATAAATTTCACCGTTTTTAGCTTTAAATAGATCATTGGTTTTTAAAAAATTACAAAGGTCTGAAGCACCTTTAATATCTGTAAAGTCTTCAAAAACTGTGATGATTTGGGTTAAACCACCTTTTTCAATATGAAAATTCATTTAATCCACTCCATTTCATTAATAATATATTTCTAATAACTTCTATATATAACTTCTATTATAACAGAAGTTGCTTATAAGCACTAATAGGCATATAATATAATCAAGTAGTATTATGGAGAGTGAGATTGGGAGGAGGGAGAATATGTATACAATTATAGACTTATTAGATAAGCTAATTACAATAGAGCAAAGAGGATATGAGATGTATAAGTTAATAAGCCTTATGGATGATATAGATAGTAATATAAAGCTAGTTGCGAGAATATTAGCTAGCGAAGAATTAAGGCATAGTCAAATATATAAGGATCTTAAGAAAGAAATGGAAAAAATTGATCTCCCGAAGATTGATTTTAGTGTTTACGATAAGGCATCTAATTTAATTAGTAGTTTTAGGTATCCAACTTCGGGTCATATAGCAAGTGTGGAAGAGTTGTTGCGCTTTGCTCTGGATTTTGAAGAACAGGGGATTTCGTTAGTTATGAGTATTCAAGGCTTATTAATTAGAGAAACACAGGATTCAGCATCTATTACCTATAATGTGCTGACACAAATAATAGAAGAAGAAAGGAAGCATATAGAAAATATTGAAAGATTCCTACCAAAAGTGCTATAATATAGTTAGAACAACATAAAAAGGAGGAGACAAAATGGATAACTTAGTCATTACTATAGGACGCCAGTATGGGAGTGGAGGAAGAGATATTGGTAAGGCTCTTGCAAAGGCTTTGGGTATTCAGTGCTATGATAAAGAGTTATTAGCAGAAGTAGCGAAGGAAAGTGGCTTTTCAGAGGCAGTTCTTGAAAACTATGATGAGAAATCGGTAAATAGTTTTTATTATTTTCAAACTGGAATGTACAGCACGACTCAGCTACCCTTACATCACCAATTATTTATTGCACAGCTAAACACGATTAAAGAGATTTCACAAAGGGAATCATGCGTTTTTGTAGGAAGATGTGCAGATTATGTTTTAAGTGACCATAACAATTGTGTCAACGTTTTTATACATTCTGACCAATCAACTAGAATGAAGAGGGCAGTAGAAGAATACGGTGTATCTAAGAAGGATGCGAAAAAGACTATTCATAAGATTGATAAGCAAAGGGAAGCTTATTATAACTTTTATTCCACTAATAAGTGGGGAGAGTTAGCTAATTATCACTTATGCATAGATAGTAAGATCGGTGTAGATAATACAGTTAAATTAATACAGGAGTATATCTCTATGAGGTAAAAAAAAGGTGTCTGGCATATCCTTTCTGTTACACACAACTATGGTTGCAAAAGTACGAGAAAGGATATGCCAGACACACTATCATGAGCTGGGGAAAGCCCCAAAGGAGACAGAAATGGAAAGTAAAGTAAATATAAAAGTAGACAAGCTATTTTTCTTAAGTTGCTGTTATGCTTTTTTTATAAACGGTGCATTGGTATTAATGACAGGTTCAATACTATCGTATCTAATGTCGGATTATAATTTATCCTATAACCAAGTTGGGTTATTGGTGTCTATGCAATCAATAGGTAATGTATCAGCTATTTTATTTAGTGGAGTACTTGTACATATGTTGGGTCGAAAAAACACCCTAGTTTCTATTGGGTTTTTATTTGCTATAGGTTTTGGGGGAATTGCGATTTCAAGTTCACCCATACTGCTTATGTTACTTATGTTTTTAGTTGGTATAGGTTGGGGTATTTGTGGTAATGTAATCAATGTGTTAGTTAGTGAAGCTACAGAAGGAGATGCAGGATATACGAATATTTTACATATGTCTTTTGCAATAGGGGCCTTTGTATCACCGCTTTTAATTAGTATGCTAGCTACATTTAACTTAAGCTGGAAAATAGCAATAGGAATTTTTGCCTTAATATCCATTTCACTAATCTTTGTGTTTATGGGTATTGATATTAAGGACCCCATAGGGCAGAAGAAAGAAAAGATAAAGTGGTCCTTTGAATTCTTAAAGGATCCTAAATATTATGTATATATGGCAATATTCTTCTGTTATGTAGGTGCAGAAACAGGGATAAATTCATGGCTTATTACATATCTTGTTCAGCAGGGTGTTATGGATATAGAAAAAGCACCCCTTATGTTATCTATACTTTGGGTTACGATTATTTTTGGAAGAATGAGTATTGCCTATATTTCCAAATATGTTAGGAAAGATTTGCTTCTGGCAGGCACCAGCTTGGCTATGTTTATATTTGTAGGACTATTTCTTATGAATAACGATCCTAAGTTAACTGTAATATTGGTGGTGGCAATAGGAATATCTATGGCGGGCATATACCCAACAAATATTTCTAACGCTAGTTATTTTTTAACAGGAGCAGGCCTTGCAAGTGGACTTTTGCTTGCAGGTGGAGGACTTGGGGCCTCGGTAGTCCCATATATAATTGGTAGTATTGCAGAAAGTAAAGGAATATACCAAGGATTAGTATCAAATCTTGTTGTAATATTTGTTATGGTAATACTATCACTAATCAATATAATGCTCCCTAAAAAAGAGAGTAATTAACAGTACTGTAAAAAATCCCTGGACATTTGTATTATAAATGTCCAGGGATTTTTTATAACTAAGGGGTTATTAGCTGCTGCTCACCAGATACAGCGCTATCTGCGTCCATTTTAAAAGTGGACATGGCCTCATCTGTTGCAAAGTATATATTCCCATTAACCTTAGTGTCTATTAGCTCAAAGTCATTTTGAAGGACATGCAAATCACCGTTAAAAACCCCATGTTGAAGGCTGGCCTTAGGGCTATTAATTGTAAGCTTCGGCGCAGTTAGGGTATATCTATCAGTAATATTAAACTTCTCGTCTTGGGAATAAAGTGCAATCTTACGCTGGGTATCATTCTTGGTATTTTGGAATTCACCTTCCAGCACTATATCCTTATCTACAGTCAGGTCTTTAAGGATTGCTACAATCCATGTACCGCTACTTCCAATTGCCTTCTCAAAGTCCTCGGCAGTATCTACTACCGAAGCTGATGTTACTACATCAGGGCTTGTAGGTGCAGTGGGCTTATTAGGTGTAGCATTATTAGTGCAGCCTGTAAAAAGAATAGTTGATAAAGCAAAAATTAATAATAAAATTCTTGTTTTCATATAGAAAACCTCCTTATGGAATTTAACTTGTGGAATCTTTGCTTGTATCTTATATTAGAGTAGATTACTATTCAAGGGGGTAATCTTAAGAAAATTGTAAGATATATATGTATTTTTTGTAAAAAACACCTGTTAGTATAATAATAAAGGCAGGTGATCTAAAAAATTGGGGGAGAAAGTGATGGAAAAATTAAATGTATTAGTATGTGATGATGATAAGGCAATCGTAGATGCTTTAGAGATATATCTAAAGCAGGAGGGATACCATGTAATCAAAGCATATACAGGTAGGCAGGCGCTGAAGGTTTTAGATAAGCAAAAGGTACACCTAGTAATACTAGATATTATGATGCCAGAGTTAGATGGATTAGCTACAACATTAAAGATTAGGGAAGAGTTAAATATCCCTATTATCATCTTATCTGCAAAGTCGGAGGATACGGATAAAATAACAGGACTTAACTTTGGGGCAGATGATTATGTAACTAAGCCCTTTAACGCCCTTGAGCTA